>NZ_JBYCCV010000050.1:0-27337 GCF_057473825.1 Aliterella sp. E5.1 | reverse complement strand
ACGTCTGTTGGCAAACAGGACAGAGATAGCGTTGATGTCCGTTGGGCATCTTGCCGTGTTTATGGGCTTTAGAATGATCACACAAAGGGCATTGCATGGACGAGTTGCAGATGAGAGATCCCCTCTACTCTACCAATCCCACGTTTATTTGACGCACTACCAATGCAGTTAAGCTAGGACGATCTAGTTTGTTGATGAATGTAAATATAGGCAGCGTTCTCATCTGGCATACTTCAAATAGCTTGCGGGTTTGAGTCTCTAACCCTTTTGCCGCGTCAATCAGCATGACAGCGTTGTCCGCAGCAGCAAGGGTGCGATAAGTATCTTCACTAAAATCTTGGTGTCCAGGAGTATCTAACAAGTTTAGTAAATGTTCCTGATACTCAAACTGCAAGACCGTAGAAGTAATAGAAATTCCCCTCTGTTGCTCCATTGCCATCCAGTCAGACGTTGCACTGCGCTGCGCCCGTTTCGCCTTTACTGCTCCGGCTTCTTGGATCGCACCTCCGTACAGCAAGAGCTTTTCTGTTAAAGTTGTTTTTCCTGCGTCGGGGTGAGAAATGATCGCAAAATTCCGTCGACGATTGACTTCTTCCACGAGTGAAGCGGGGGCTAGAGCGCTGTGCGCGATCGCAGGTTGTACCTTTAGTTGCATAATTTTAATTCCTCAGATTGCTTTACTTAGCAGTCTTGCCTAGCAAAACCGCTCGTGAATCTATGAGCTAAAGCATCTCTAGCGGTATTGAATCAATTAAAACATCGCTAGAGAAATAATTATTGAAGCAAGCTTATGGCGGACACTGACCGCAACAAATATTGAGGCTAAGGCGGCAAATTTTTGTAGAGAAACAGTAGCTCACAGCTTAAACAATACTTGTAGTGCTTTTTTAACTATACACTATAGAACCCATAGGACTAAGGTTGAGGGGGAAAACACTCGGTTTAGACACTATCTTGCCAGGCTACTACATCGAAAAACCCTATGTTATTCCAAATCTGTTGTAATCCTGAGATACTCAATCCGATTGTTACTACATTACCTCAAATTCTGGGATGTCCCAGTTCCGCAATGATTCATATCATTTTCAGCAACGCCCAAATGCTATGAACGATCGTCAAGACCTTTAATATTCAACATTCTTCTTAGCTTACTGCGGGCAATTTGTTGGAGGTCAATTATCCGGTCTGTTTCATCGACAATTTCACCTGTTAGCACCTCAAGTACATCCTCTAGCGTTATTACACCAGAAACAATCCCATATTCATTTATCACCACTACGAGATGTTCACGCGCTTTCAAGAAGGCTTTGAGCAATTTATCTGCCCGAATTGTTTCAGGAACAAAACGAACTTTACGGGTCAGGTCAGCAACTTTTTGGTTATTTTTTCCTTCAACCATTGCTGTTAGCAACTGATGTTTTAATGCTACTCCAATTACTTTATCTATAGAGTCTTCCGTCACAATGATTCGACTATGTTGTGAAGCTATGATTTCTCTTTTGCATTCAGACAAAGTCAAATCACCTCGCACATAAGTTAAAGCTATTCGGGGTGTCATCAACTCAACTGCTGTCAAATCATTTAACATAAACACCCTCTGGATCATTTCGGCTTCATCATCTTCAATAATTCCCTCTTGATAACCAATTTTTGCCAATAATTTGATTTCAGCTTCATTTGTAGTTGGTCTTTTTTTCCCTTTAATCAAAGGTGCTGTAACTTTTTCCATAATCCACACCATAGGTGTGAATATGAAGGTCAGTCCGGTAACAGGCAAGGCGGTTAACAAAGATATACTTTCGGCGTAGCGTTCGCCAAGAGTTTTAGGAATAATTTCACCAAAAATTATGATCAGGAATGTTAAGACTCCTGAGAATATACCTAATAATGTATCTCCAAATACTGATTCAGCGATTTGAGCGATGACAATACTGCCAACAATATTAAAAATATTGTTAAGAATTACGATAGTCGCAATTGGTCGATTCATATTTTCTCGAATCGCCAGGAGGACTTTAGCACTAGGTTTATTTACTTGCACCCACTGTCGAACCTTGAGCGTAGAGACTGAAAACAACGCAGCTTCAGTGCCAGAACAGATTGCTGAACCTGAGAGAACAATCAGTACAGCGATAACAAGAGCAAACATGATATTTCTCGCTTATGGGAGTAGAAGGTAACAAGGTGTAATCTATATCATGCCAAATTTTCCCTTTTTCCTTGCTTCCTCTACCTCTGCTTTCTTCAGTGAAGTGCTTAGCGGGCTAGCATAGTTTTAGCAATTTTTCGGCTATACCTATACAATTAGGTTTATTCTATGGATTTGTAATGAGCCGATGGACTCAAATGGAAGCAGAAGCGATCGCAGCAGAAGGCTATTAAGAAAAATATTTAACGAAGCCATCTACTTAAACAAAGAAAGTAATTGGTCAAAACTGTTTTTTTAACTGCCTTGAGATAGAAGGAATTTGAAATATAGATAGCTATTGTTCTGTTAGGTTGTATCTTTTAACTCTATGACTCCAATCAATAGCACTTCTGGGCGGGTTAGAGAAATTCTGCGCGTTATTTTCTCTATGTCCCTCATTATTATTGGCATCACTCATTTTCTTAGAGCAGAGCAATTTGCCCGAATTGTTCCACCAGTATTTCCGACGTATCCCTCCGTCTACATCAGTGGTGTATTCGAGATTTTAGGCGGTATTGGCTTATTGATTCCATCGGTAAGCGTGGCAGCAGCATGGGGTTTAATTGCTCTATTCATCGCTGTATTTCCTGCGAACATTTACATGGCTTTGCACAACATTAAGCTCGATGGCGTTCCTCAAAATCAACTACTTTATTGGGGAAGGTTACCCTTGCAGGCAGTGTTGATTGCTTGGGCTTGGTGGTACACCAAACATCCAAAGCAGCCCCAAGCCAAGGCGGTGACAGATGGAACAGAAATTACTTAGCAAGACATTGTGTTAGCTTTTCAAAACTCATTTGTTACCTTAGACTTGTCTAGTGGGACAGCATATTACCAAGGCAATACTTCGCCATTGCTATGCCAAAAAGTACCTGTATTTTCTAGCGTTAGCCCATCAATTCGAGCTAACAATCCTCGTACCGATACTTCTGGTGTGATGCCGATCGCTGTAAAGTTGGTCATTCGAGTTTGCACTAAGCCTGGGTGCAAGATAGCCACAGCAATGCCTTGATTTTTGAGATCGTGAGAAAGGGATTTGCCTGCCATTGATAATGCTACTTTCGACATTCGATAGCCGTAGGAACTGCCAGAAGTATTATCGGAAATTGACCCCATGCGGCTCGTCATTAGCGCGACCTTCCCACCTGCCTTGAGGCGGGGAAGTAATACCTGAGTTACTCGCAACGCGCCTAGGGCATTGACTTCAAACTGTTCTCGGATATTATTAAAATCGAGATTTTCTAATGTTATGCGCTTGGCGATCGCCGCATTATTGATTAACACATCAATCTGGGTCTTTCCTAGCCGCTCGTGCAAGGAAGCAACCGCAGCATCAGAAGTTACATCGATGCCTTCTTCTACTCGGACTCCTAGCGCCTTCAATTCACCAGATACCTCCCGACAAACTGCGATCGCGCTATCCCCCCGTGCCTGAAGCTGACGGCAGTATTCGTAGCCGATGCCACGATTTGCCCCTGTAACTAAATACGTTGCCATATGTTGATGGTGGGACCATTGATAGGATTGATTGTAGGACAATCTTACTGTTTATCATAGGTATTTCTTCGTTATTCAGACATTGCATTCACCGTCTGATTCTTGAGCTATTAACCGATGACTTTCTCCGGTGCATTGGGATTGCCTTCCTGGCTCTTGGGTAGATGATTCGTATAAGCTCGTTCATCAGTAGTGCAAAAGCTTTTCTGACCACTTGGTTGACTTCGCCTCATACCCGTCCCAGATTCTCAGGTTTCACGAATTATATTAAAAGCGCCGTAGTTAACAGATGACAAAAACTGAGTCAATAAAATACCCCCCTACGCGGCATGGCGCTATCGGAGGGTAGAAATTAAATTAGGTGTGAGGAGCAAGATTGTCTTTGCTCATATGAATAGTTAAGCACTTGAATGTTACAACAATATGGCAAATAGGATACAATGCTGTGACGAAGGACATGATCTTGGTCAAACAGACTTCATCGTTGCAATCCAAGCCGTACTAAACCTCATAAAACCAAAAGTAGCTGTTAGATTTAACTGCCTAGTGTGTCACTAGAAAGATGACTCAATTGGAGCAGACAAGGGTTTTATCCCCCTCTACCTACAAGCAGAGAAAACCTCAATTTGCACCACATAAGCACGCTTCTGGAAATCCTTCTTTCTTCAATGAGCTAGGATCGGATTAAACACCACTGGCTGTTTGATATGGATGGCTTTGTTGCATGAAACAGAAAAAAGACACACCAACTCTTAGCAGAGTTAATGATTATTTTTCCACCCTTGAGCGTTCAGGCGCAAGATATGGGCGCGATCTCTTGTCCTCTGCGGCACACAAGTGGCTACCCGCAATTCTAATAATGTACGATCTTCTTCTTTTGTTAAAACTATCCGGATGGGAGAAGGCATCAAGAATACTGCCTCAGTACAGAAAATATATCTCTTACATCTTGCATTTTATTGCAGCCGCCCACTTTATAGGGTTCTCAACAAGAAGTAAATCTAATGCGAAATAATGTCAAGCAATTATAAATAATAAATTGTTTTTCCTTTGATACAACACCTGAAATAACCGCCAGCAATGAACTTGCTGAATTGCGATCGCGCTCCGAGCGCAAATAATGCGCCTATACATACTTGACAATACTCCTAATACATCTTAGGGTGATTAACCAGATGCGAATTAGTAGCAATAGTGTATGGGTTTGTCTAGCATTGCTGTACAGCAGCGAGGAAAAGAAGACGAGGCGCTGAAGTCTTTTATTGTCTTTAGCCTAGTTGGTTCAGTGGGGCTGCACCTTGTAGTGTTAAGTCTGAGCAATTTTTGGATAAGAGAGCCAGAATTAGCAGAAGAACCGATTGAAGTTATCGTTCTCGATACTCCTAGGGTTGAAGCCGCAAAGCCAGAACCGAAGCCTCCACCAAAAATAGGCGGTGGATCTAAGCCATCAGCAAGCGCGAAAACAAGTAATCCTGCTCCTGAAGCAAAATCATCTCAAACATCTTCTGAGCAAGCAATTGCTTTATCGCCATCAGCAAAGGTTGAGAAGCCACCTAGTCCTAAAACTACAAGCATTGAAAAACCATTAGCAACTTCGCAGCCAACACCTATAGCAACGCCTAAAGTAGCTGAGACTTTACCACCTGTTCCTACTCCACAACCGGAAGTAGTAGCAACGCCTATCCCTACACCTGTAGCCAGCTTACCGTCGGAGCTAATTGCCAAACTGAAATCTACCCCCATGCCTACACTAACACCCACTCCTACACCATTAGCCAGTGAGAAACCGGAGCCAATACCTAGCCCTGTTGTAGTAGCAACACCAAAGCCAATACCTACACCCCTAACAACACCCCCGCAAGTTCCTTTGCAAACACCAATTAAGCGAAGGACTAACGTTACAGCCTCCGCCCGTCCTTCGCCGCGCAATAACCAACCACCTTATACGCCTTCAGAAAAACCTAGCAATCCTGTCAATCCCTCAAACTCCTCAGTAAGTCAAAGTAATGTAGCAAATAGTAATAAAGTAAGCGATCGCTCTTTAACACCTGGTTTGCAAAATTCAGCAGGTAATAATTCCGGTACACCACGAGCGCGCAGTCAACCAGGAAATAATTCTACTGGGCAGGAAAATAATAACAGTGGTGGAACAGAAAAAGTAGCAACTGCGCCCAGCAATACAACCCAACCAGGCGAAGACTTACTATCATCAAGACCTGGTTCTGGAAATCTTGCCTGTCGTCGCTGTCCCGATCCACCTTATCCCAAAAGAGCCGAAAGAAAGGGTATAGAAGGCACGGTAAAACTTGTTTTTGATGCCGACCGTAATGGTAATATTAGTAACGTCAGGGTGGCAAATTCGAGCGGTCATGACATCCTCGATCGCGCGGCGACTGATGCAGTTAAAGATTGGAAATTAGCATCGTCAAATAGCGAACAGCAGGGAATATCGCAGTCTTTTACCTTTGCCAAAAAAGGATCAGATACAGAAAGCCTTGCCCGCGAACGTCGAGAAAAGCAAGAACGTCAACGTTTAGCCCGCGAAAAGGAACAACAAGAAAAGGAACGTTTAGCCCGCCAACAGCAACAAGAAAAGGAACGTTTAGCCCGCCAACAACAGGAACAATAACTTCGCGATCGCGCCCCAGTACCTGCACCGGAGCCTTTAGTAACCCCTTCTACGCCGATAGAACCGTTGCCAACCACAACGCTTTCTACGCCGCCGATAGAGCCTTCGCCAGTGCCTTTTGAGTCATCAACTCCTTCATTACCACCAGAGTGATGTCCGCTTAAGCATTAAAAAATACTTTGTTGTAAATAAAATGAATCGCCCAGACGCAGAGAGTTTGCATCTGAGGCTTTTTTGAGGTGTAAGTTTGTTTTGGAGAAAATATTGTGAGTTTGCGGCAATTCGTTAGTTATGTTTGCTTTGCTGGTGCTGTTAGTTTGATAGCTCATCAACCAGTGCAAGCTAATGTTGGGCAAGTAACAGGGGTACGGCTTAATCCTACTGAAAATGGGCTTGAAGTCATTTTAGATACTTCTGATGAGACTCCATCTCAGGTTTTTGCTTCTCGTTATGGCAATACTTTTGTTGCTGATATCATTAATACGCAGTTGAAGTTACCAGGAAAGACTAATACTTTTCGCCAAGATAATCCTACAAGTGAAATTACTGCTATTACTGTTACTGCGTTGGATGCTAATACTGTCCGAATCAGGATAGAAGGTAAAGCTGGCGTTCCGACAGCAAAATTAGTTCAAAATAACCAAAGAGTGGTTTTTAGTTTGACACCGCCTGCTTCTACGGCGGTTAAGCCAGCGCAACCAAATGCAGCACCTCCAGTAAATCCTCCTACAACACCACCAACTACACCACCTGCAACCACCCAAAATCCAAATCGCAACGCTCAAGATGATACTACCAATGAGCTAAGTCAAGAAAGGATTATTGTTCGTGTTACGCGAACCCAAGAAGAACTTACAGATGTACCGCGCAGCATAACGGTAATTGACCGCGAACAAATCGAAGAACAAGCACAATCGACGCGAGATTTAGGCAATATTCTCGGCAAGTTAGTTCCTGGTTTAGCACCTCCAACGCAAAGTAACAGTAGCTTTGGGCAATCGTTACGCGGGCGCAACGTTTTGGTACTAATTGATGGCGTTCCTCAGTCTACAAGTAGAAACGTTTTCCGCGATTTTAGCACTATCGATCCTTCTGCCGTAGAACGGATTGAAGTGTTAAGAGGTCCTACGGCAATTTATGGTGATGGTGCGACTGGTGGCGTAGTTAATATTATTACTAGAACCGCCAGCGAAGAAAAGCTGACTTCAACTACAGAAGTTGGGTTAAATGCTTCGTTAAGCCACCTGGAAGATAGTCTTGGTTATAATCTCCGTCAGTCGGTTTCTGGGACAGAAAATAACCTTGACTATACAATTTCCGCAGCATTTACAGGCATTGGGGGATTTTTTGATGCTGATGGCGATCGCATTCCGCCCGATCCCAATGCACAAGGTGGTTTATCTGATACTGATACTTTTAATATATTAGGCAAAGTAGGTGTAAATATTGACGACAATCAGCGCCTGCAACTGACTTTGAATCACTTTAATGATCGCCAAAATACTGACTTTACTACTGACCCTATTGTCAATCGGCTTCCAGGTAGACAAAAAGCCAGGGCTTTAGAAGGGTTAGATTTGGAAGACAGCCAAGGGACAAGGAATACACTTATTAACTTGGAATATAACAACGAAGATTTATTTGGTAGTCGAGTTCGCACTCAAGCCTATTACCGCAATTACTTTACGAGATTTTTTCCTTTTGACGCTCAAAATACGGCGAGTTTAGGTAATATTATTTTTCAATCTGAGTTGGAATCAGAAAAAATTGGCAGTCGTTTAGAAATCGACACGCCTTTATCTAGTCCAGAAACGCTGAGTTTGTTGTGGGGAGTAGATTTATCGCGCGAAAATAGTTCTCAACCTGTAGCTGTTTTCGATCCTGTACTTTTCAATAACAGTAACGGCTTAGTTTTCCGCGAAATAGACGAACGTTCTTGGACACCAGCTTTTAGCCAAAATAACTTGGGTTTGTTCGCGCAATTGCGTTGGGATGCAAGTGATCGCATAGTTCTTAATGGTGGCTTACGTCACGAACGAGTAGGCGTAAGTGCTGATGATTTTACAACAATTAGGGGAAACTCTATTGGCGGTGGCGATCTTGATTACAATGCAACGCTGTTTAATTTGGGCGCTATCTATAATGTGACAGAACAAGTAAATTTATTTGCTAATTTTGCTCAAGGTTTTTCTGTTGCCGATGTGGGTTTAGCTTTACGCAATGCCCCGGCGGGCTTTTCTGTAGAATCTTTACGCCCGGAAGCCCAAAAAGTAGATCACTATGAAATTGGCGTGCGCGGTAACTGGGATGTAGTAGAAGCTTCTTTAGTTGGTTTTTACAACCAATCAGATTTAGGCACAACTTTTACAGCACCAGGAACAATTCTTCGTTCTCCTCAACAAGTTTATGGCTTAGAAGCTACTTTTGACGTACAAGCAAGTGAAACTTGGCAATTGGGAACAACCCTAAGTTTAGTCGGAGGCGATCGCGATAGCGATGATGACGGCGATTACGATGCGCCGTTAAATACTTTTAGTATTTCGCCCTTGAAAGTAACGGCTTATGTAGAAAATCAAACTTTACCAAGTTGGCGCAATCGCTTGCAGCTTTTGTATTCCGGTAGTCGCGATCCTGTAGGTACTGGGTTTGGCTTAAATGAAGTAGAAAGTTACTTTACCCTTGATTATATTAGCCGCATTAATTTGGGACCGGGAACCCTGCAAGTCAGCGTAGAGAATTTATTGAATAAGCAGTATTTCCCTGTAGTTTCTCAGTTGCAAACTACTGATAGTAGTTATGCGGCGGCTAGAGGTACAACCCTCAGCGTTAGTTATTCGTTTACTTGGTAAATAAAAAAGTTAAAGGGTAAAACCAAAACATTACCCTTTAACTTAAATGCGATCGCGAATAACAAAGTTTATTACTTAGGAGAAAAGTCATTGACAGCAATAAATGCTCAAAATCTTAAAATCGCTTACAGTGACACGCTAATTGTTCCCGATCTGTCGCTAGCACTTCCTCTTGGCGAAGTAACTGCTTTACTAGGACCCAATGGATCGGGAAAAAGTACAATATTACGCGGCCTAGCTAGATTGTTGCAGCCAACAAAAGGTGCAATTTATTTAAACGGTCGCAATATCGCCAAAATGCCAACCAAAGAACTGGCGCGTCAGTTGGCTATGTTGCCCCAATCACCAGATATACCACCTAGCGTCACTGTATGGGAATTGATTAGTTACGGTCGCTATCCCTACCAAAGTTTACTAGGAAGACTATCCGATCGCGATATTACCGCAATGCGTTGGGCGCTAGAAATCACTAATCTAGAACCTTTAGCCGATAGATCTGTTGATACACTCTCAGGAGGCGAACGCCAACGCGCTTGGATTGCAATGGCACTAGCACAGCAAACCCAAGTGTTACTGTTAGACGAACCAACCACATTTTTGGATATCCGCCATCAACTAGATGTGTTATCCCTAGTACGGAAACTAAATCGCGATCGCCATCTTACCGTTGGCTGGGTATTGCATGACTTAAACCAAGCCGCCGCCTATAGCGATCGCCTAATTATGCTGGCACAAGGCAAAGTAGTCGCTAACGGAACTCCAGAGGAAGTAATGACAACTGCCACGATTCGAGAAGTTTTTGGGGTAGAAATGACTATTGTTGCCCATCCCTTTAGTGGTTCTCCAACTTGTTTGCCGTGCAATATGGGCAGCCGCAATGAATAGACTAAGTAGAAGAAATTTTATAACAACAGCAGTTATATCTGCTTTTGCTGTTGCTTGTACGCGAAATGCTACAGATGTAGAATCGCCAACGGCTATTACCAAAACTCCGACTCGGATTGTAGCCCTCGAATGGGTATATGTGGAAAACTTATTAGCGCTGGGGATACAGCCCATAGGCGTAGCAGATATTGACGGCTACAAGCGATTTGTAGATATTGAGCCAGTTTTAGCAGCTAGTGTAGTAGATATTGGTACGCGCCAAGAGCCAAACTTAGAAACAATCGCCCAACTCCAACCAGACTTAATTATCGGCGTAAAATTGCGGCACGAACCTATTTACGACAACTTATCGTCTATTGCTCCTACATTGCTATTTGACCCTTACCCCGCACCCAACGAACAATCGCAACTAGCAGAAATGGAGCAAACATTTTTTACTATTGCTGATACTGTAAACCGCCGCGCTGTAGGCGAAAAAGTATGGCAACAGATGCGAGAAACCTTTAAAACTGCCACTGAACAAATGCGAGCGCTACAACTTATCGGTCGCCCATTTATCTTAGGGCAATTTCCCCCCCAAAGTTCTCCGCAACTGCGCCTATTTACGGCAAATGCGATCACCGTGCAAATCTTAGAACAAATCGGCTTAAAAAACGCCTGGCAAGGAGACTTAGATCGCTTTGGTTTCAATACCGTGTGGGTAGAAGCCCTGACTAAGGTAGAACAAGCCAACTTTCTCTACATTACCGAAGCCAACAACACCCACTGGCAGCAAATTCAAACTAACCCTGTATGGAAAGGACTAGAATTTGTGCAAGAAAACCGCCTTTACTTACTAGGTGCAGATACCTGGGTGTTTGGCGGACCCTTATCAGCGCAAGTTTTAGTCAAAAAAGTAGTAACAGCCTTAACTAAAAAGTCAACAAAATCTTAATCTCTATGTTTTTCTTCAGTAAGCTGCCCGTCTATATTAAAAACCTCTCCTCAACTTGTGAAACATCCCTACGCAATTATCTTTAGCAGTGGCATAACCTTACTTTTAATCCTTCTTCTCATCCACATTACCCAAGGACAAGCAGAACTAGATGTTTCTACCGTCTTCAACGCTATATTTGCCCCTAATAACAACGCTGCTTCCAATATCGTCCGTTACATCCGCCTCCCTCGTTCTAGCATTGGTATTCTCGTCGGTGCAGCCCTAGGAATAGCCGGAGTATTACTCCAAACAGTAACTCGCAACCCCCTATCATCACCCGCAACTTTAGGCATCAATGCAGGTGCATATTTAGCTGTCACTGTTACCCTCATCTTCGCCCCCAACTTATTAGCTTTCTCACCTATCCTCATAGCTTTTTCCGGTGGATTGTTAGCAGCAGTGCTAGTATATGCGATCGCGTCAAGCGCCCCAATTACTCCTATTCGCCTAACCTTAGCTGGCGTTGCTGTTTCCTTGGCTTTAGCCTCTTTTACCGCCGCTTTGCAGTTATTTTATGAAAACGAAACTGCTGGCTTATTTCTCTGGGGTGCAGGTTCTTTAGTTCAAACAGATTGGAGTGGAACTATTTACGCCTTACCGCGAGTTTTACTGGGCGCAGTTGGAGCGTTATTAATGGCAAAATCATTGGATATTTTACAACTAGGCGATGAAGTGGCGCGATCGCTTGGTCAAAAAGTCCAATTAACTCGCTTACTAACTATAATAATCGCTGTATTTCTCGCATCTGTAGCCGTAAGTGTAGTCGGACCAATCGGTTTTGTCGGTTTAGTTGCACCTCACCTAGTCCGGTTGATGGGATGCCGCCCACACTACCTACTTATACCAGGGGCGGCGCTTTGGGGCGCAGTTATTGTCATTGCTGCGGATATTGTCGCTCAACAAGTGACTACAAACTTAAGCCAATTACCCACAGGTAGCGTTACCGCCCTCATTGGCGCACCATTTTTAATTTGGCTGGCGCGTTCGGCAAAAAGCGCCACTACAAGCGATCGCACTTTTAGTCTAAAACCATCACGGTTATTACCCTACCAAGTTTTATTATTAGCCAGTATTTTGTTACTTGCGCTCGCTCTAGGAGTTGGTTTATTTATTGGTGGCGTTTCTTTAAACTTCAGTCAAATTTTTGACAGTAGTGCTTTTGCTCATCGAGTAGTATTCAACCTCCGCCTACCGCGCCTGCTTGTAGCTGTCTTTGCTGGGGCATCTTTAGCTGTAAGTGGCTTATTGTTGCAAGGAGTTGTGCGAAATCCTTTAGCCGGGCCAGAAATAATCGGAATTACATCTGGTGCAGGATTAGGGGCAATGTTAATTCTCGCTTTGCTGCCAAACGCACCTGTGGCGGCTGTTCCCATCGCTGCCTTTATTGGGGCTTTTGCGGCGGCAATTGTGGTTTATCTTGCCTCTTGGCAAAATGGAATTTCACCAGGGCGTTTGGCGTTGGTAGGAATTGCTGTTTCTGCTTTTTGTGCGGCGGGAATTAATTTGCTAGTTGTGATGTCAAAGCTAAGAGTTGCCCAAGCTTTGGTTTGGCTTGCAGGTAGCACCTACGCCCGTCAATGGGACGATTTATGGTATTTAATTCCTTTCCCCTTAATATTGTTGCCCCTGGCATGGGTTTCTAGTCGCTGGTTAGATTTGATGGCGTTGGGGGAAGATGTACCCCGGACTTTGGGAATGCCCTTGCAACGCGATCGCGCTATTAACGTGGCGATCGCGGTTGCCCTTGCCGCCTCTGCGGTTGCTACTGTCGGTACAATTAGTTTTGTCGGTCTAATTGCTCCTCATGCTTCGCGCCTATTGGTAGGTCATCGTCACCGCCAGCTAGTGCCAATTGCCGCAATTTTGGGCGCAATTTTAGTTACTGTCGCAGATATTGTCGGTCGTGTCGCGCTTGCACCAAGAGAAATTCCTTCTGGATTAGTTACCGCTACAATTGGCACTCCCTATTTCTTGTGGTTGTTAGCTTCGGCGCGGTCTAGAACAAGGATGTAGACAGTGTGAAGCACTACAACTTGCAAAAAAACTATTGCTAAACAATTAATTTATCAAAATATTCGTTGAATTTGCTCCTGCCTGGAAGTCGTCGGCAAGTTTTACGGCCATATCAGTAATGTTTTTGCCTACCTTTTATCTAATTTTTCAAATATCTGTTGACAAATTTTTGCATTAAGCTTACTCTTTATCATAAGTAATTGAGAGCTTGTTGAAAATAATTCTCAAAATATTACTCAATTTGTATTCTATGGATGGAAACCCAGAGGTACTTAAAAGTGCAACCAACTAATAATGGTTCACACTCTGATGCTCGTGATTTGGGATTGCCCCTAGCATCTCCTTCATTAAACATCGCCGAGTCTGATTTTCAAAACTTTCATCCCCTACCCGGCACGCGAGAGATTGCTTTACCCGGACCTACATCAAAGCACTATTTAGAACGCCAGCAAGAGCGAGAATCGAATGCTAGAAGCTATCCCCGTCGTATTCGCATGGCGATTAGCGAAGCTAAAGGTATTTATGTCAAAGATGCAGACGGCAATTTGTATTTTGACTGTCTGTCTGGTGCTGGCACGTTAGCTTTGGGACACAACCACCCCGTTGTACTTGATGCTATCCGCGCAGTTTTGGACGCAAATCTTCCTCTGCACACTCTCGACTTGACTACCCCAGTTAAGGATGCCTTTGTGGAAGAACTGTTTGCTAGTTTGCCCTCTGCCTTTGCTCAAAAAGCACGGATTCAGTTCTGCGGACCCTCTGGGGCAGATGCCGTTGAAGCGGCGATCAAACTTGTTAAAACCGCGACAGGGCGACGCAGTTTACTATCATTCCACGGTGGCTATCACGGGATGACGAACGGGGCTTTGAGTTTGACTGGTAATTTGAACCCCAAACAAGAAGTAGCAGGACTAATGCCCGATGTTCACTTCTTACCTTATCCCTATGAGTATCGCTGTCCTTTTGGTCTTGGTGGTGAGGCAGGACAGCTTACAAGTAGCCGCTACATTGAATCAATTCTTGACGACCCCGAAAGCGGGATTGTCCCTCCTGCCGGGATGATTCTAGAAATTGTCCAGGGAGAGGGGGGTGTAATTCCGGCTGCCGATGACTGGGTGCGGCAAATTCGACATCTTACCCGCGAACGCCAAATTCCCCTGATTGTAGATGAAATTCAAACAGGTTTTGGTCGTACCGGAAAAATGTATGCTTTTGAACACTCTGGAATTATGCCCGATGTGCTGCTGTTATCTAAAGCAATTGGCGGTAGCTTGCCTTTGTCGGTAGTGCTTTACGATCGCGCTTTAGATAAGTGGTTGCCTGGCGCTCATGCTGGCACTTTTCGCGGAAATCAATTAGCGATGGCGACAGGACTTGCGACGTTGCGCTACATCCAGGAGAACCGCTTGGCAGATTGCGCCGCAGCAATGGGCGATCGCTTGATGTCTCATCTGCGTCAAATTCAAGCTGAATCTCGCTGCATAGGTGATGTTCGCGGGCGCGGATTGATGGTTGGGGTTGAGATTGTTAACTTGGAGGCACAACCCAATCGGTGTGGTAGTTATCCTGCCTATTCGTTGTTAGCAAGTCGCATTCAATCTGAATGTCTGCGTCGAGGTTTAATCCTCGAAATTGGGGGCAGGTTTGGTAGCGTTATCCGCTTTTTACCACCCTTGACCGTTACTATTGAGCAAATTGATAGCATTAGCGAAATTTTCTTTAACTCAGTCAAAGCAGCCGAAAAACAGGTGTTGCCGATGCTTTCTGAGGTAGGCTGATGCTAAAAACACCGAGTAACTCTCTGCAAGTCGAACACTTTTTGACTAATTCAACGGCTAGTTTAGCAGCTTACCAAGAAGCGATCGCGACAGCCCAAGAAGTCCTAATCGAATACTTCGCGACTCAAACCCAACCTTATAGTGGCGCAACTCCAAAACAATTAGTAGCCGCGATTTCTGGCAGCCAAATTTGTATGGAAACTGGGCAAAGTTTGAGAAAAGTTCTCAAAAATATTGGTGAAGTTATTCTCAATAACTCTATAGTTATTTCGCATCCTAAATGCCTTGCTCATTTGCACTGTCCGCCACTGATACCAGCTTTGGCAGCCGAGGTTTTAATTAGTGCCAGCAATCAATCAATGGACTCTTGGGATCAAAGCCCCGCCGCAACCATACTAGAACAGCAGGTAGTAAATTGGCTATGCAACTTATTTGGTTACGATACGGCGGCAGATGGCATTTTTACCAGTGGCGGCACACAATCTAACTTTATGGGGCTTTTACTAGCACGAGATACTTTTGCCTGTAAGCAACTCAATTGGCAGGTAAAACAACAAGGATTACCGCCCGAATCTAATCGGTTTCGCATTCTCTGTTCAACAGTGTCTCATTTCACTATCCGCCAATCTGCTGCCTTGTTGGGGTTGGGCGAACAGGCAGTAGTAATGGTGGAAACCGATGCAAATTATCGCTTGTGTCCGGCGGCGGTTGAAAGGCAACTAGCACAGCTAAAGGAGGAACAACTTATTCCCATTGCGTTAGTGGCAACCGTTGGCACTACAGACTTTGGCAGCATCGATCCGTTGCCAGAGTTGGCGGCTTGTGCCAAAGAGTATGGGCTATGGCTGCACGTTGATGCAGCATATGGAGGCGCTTTAATCGTGAGCGATCGCCATCGTCATAAACTTATCGGTATCGAAGCTGCGGATTCTATTACTGTAGACTTCCACAAACTCTTTTATCAGCCGATTAGCTGCGGTGCTTTTCTGCTTAAAGATCGCTCTCACTTTGATGCGATCGCCCTGCACGCCGACTATCTCAACCCAGAAACCAATGTAGAAGCAGGAGTCCCTGACTTAGTTACAAAATCTGTGCAAACTACAAGGCGATTTGATGCCCTAAAACTTTTTGTCTCCTTGCAAGCATTAGGCAGGAAACAGCTAGGAAATGCGATCGATACCACAATCGAATTAGCGCAAGCAACAGCAAGTTTAATTGCTGCCGAGCCAATGTTGGAATTGGCAACTTATCCCACAATCAACGCTGTGGTATTTCGTTACTGTCCGGCACAAACTCCTTCTGAAGCCTGGGTAAATCACATCAATAGCCAAATTCGAGAGATTTTGTTGCAAACCGGGGAAGCTGTTTTAGCGCAAACCAAAATTGGCAAGCTTACCTATCTAAAATTCACCTTACTTAACCCCTCCACAAAACTAGCAGACATCACGGCTATTTTGAGTGCTGTCAAGCAGTTGGGTAAAAAATTGGAGACAACACAATGACAAAACAAACAATACAAGCGGTGGTAAATTACACAGATAAGCAAATTGCCGAACAAGCAACAATCCAAAGCTTTCTCAATTGCTACCTGCGGGAGATGGGTATTGGGGAAATAAATAAAATAATCGTGCAACCACTGTGTGTCAAAGATGATCAGCCAGAGGCAGTCATAACTGACATATTCGCTCGTACTGGCACAACATCTTTAATTTGCTGTACATTGACTCATCAAGGCGTACAGTTGTGGATTGGTTTGCGCTACTGGTCGCCCACCGGACGGCATTTGTTTTCCTTCCCAGTTTATTATCAACTAGCAGGTAGCCGTGTCTTAGAACTAGATTACGTTACGTTAGTTGCGTTGATTACTAAAGAATTGGCTTTAGTTAGTGGTAGCAACAGCCATCAAGATGAATTGCTGCTGCGGGTAATTCAAAGCTGTAGCAATATTGAACAGTTTGTACGGCAGCGACGACAAGATAAGGAACTTTATAAGTTTAATAGTTCCTTTATTGCTACCGAACAAGCCTTAGTATTTGGGCATCATCTACACCCTACACCAAAAAGCCGCCAGGGGTTTTCCGAGCAAGAATTGTTCGCTTATTCACCAGAATTGCAGGGTAGTTTTCCCCTGCACTACTTTCGCGCCCATCACTCGATTGTACAAGAGGGTTCAGCGCTGCCGCAGACAGCGATCGCCTTAATTAAGCAAGAACTATTATCAGATCCAGCAATAGAAACTGACTTTAAGACAAATTACTGCGGTGAAGATGATTATGCACTGCTGCCAGTACATCCTTGGCAAGCAAATTTTATGCAGTATCAGCCAGCAGTGCAGCAGTTATTGAATCAAGGATTGCTGCAAGACTTGGGGTTACAAGGTCGATCTTATTTGCCTACTTCTTCAATTCGCACAGTTTATCACCCAGATGCAAAGTTCATGCTGAAGCTGTCTTTGAACGTGAAGATTACAAACTCTATGCGCACCAACTTGTACAAAGAAATGGAACGGAGTGTAGAAGTTTATCAACTGCTTGCTGGTGAAATTGGCAAAGATTTAGGCGATCGCTTTCCTAATTTCAACATTATTCGCGACCCCGCCTTTATCACTCTAAAAATAGACGGCGAACCTGTAGAAGGCTTTGCAACAATTTTGCGAGAAAATCCGTTTCTAGCAAATCCGAATACTGATGCAACTTGTTTGATTGCCCTGTGTCAAGATGCTATTTCTAGCGATGGTTCGCGTTTATCTCAAATTATTTGCCAACTGGCACAACAAGAAAGCCGTTCTACAGGTGAAGTTAGCCTTGACTGGTTTCGCCGCTATCTCAAGATTTCTCTAGAACCGATTTTGTGGCTTTACTTTACCTACGGTATTGCCATCGAAGCCCATCAGCAAAACAGTGTATTGCAGTTGCAAGCTGGCTATCCCGATCGCTTCTTTTACCGCGACAATCAGGGATATTATTATCGGCGCTCTTTTTATCAACGATTAGATGCCCTTCTACCTGGAATTAGTCAAAAAAGCCAAACAGTTTGCGATGATGCGGTGATTGACGAACGAATAGGTTATTACCTATTCATTAATAATTTGTTTGGATTAATTAACGCCTTTGGTGTAGCAGGGTTGGTAAATGAACAACTACTTTTAGCCGAACTGCGAACAGCCTTAGCAACTCAACCAGCCTTAATTCAAGGTTGTTCTACCTTGTTGCAAAATCTCCTATGTCAACCGCATTTACGTTGTAAAGCCAATCTTCTCACCCGCTTTCACGATATGGATGAATTGGTAGGATCGGTATCTACACAGTCTGTGTATGTTGCAATTGACAACCCCTTGATTGATGGAGGTGTCTATGTCCCTTAGTACATTGGCATACTCTTATCAGACCTGGGACGCAAAGATTAATAAAGCGATCGCTTTTCGTCCAGTTGTTTTAGAAGATTTACCACTGATTCACAACTGGATGAATCAACCCCATGTGATTCCTTTTTGGAATTTAGCATACGATATGCAACGGATGGGGCAACACTTACAAACTGCACTCGCCGATCGCCATCAAACTCTTTATATCGGTTTACTAGATGATGTGCCGATGAGTTACTGGGAATCTTACTGGGCGACGGATGATATCATTTCCCGCTATTATCCCGCTCATCTTGCCGATCGGGGAATCCATTTATTAATTGGTTCTCCAGAGTTTCTCGGCAAAGGTTACGCCTTGCCACTGTTACGTGCTATGACATTTTTTCAGTTTCAACATCCAGAAACAGCAAAGATTGTCACCGAACCAGATAGCCGTAACTCCAAGATGATTCACGTATTTAAACGCTGCGGCTTTGAATTGCAAAAAGAGATTGACTTACCCGAAAAAAGGGCAGCATTGATGTTTTGCGATCGCCAAAATTTTCTAAAGAGGTGGAAATAATGTCTGATTGTGTTTATGACATTATCGGTGTTGGTATTGGACCATTTAATTTAGGTTTGGCTGCACTGTTAGAACCAGTAACAGAAATTAACGCCCTGTTTTTAGAACAGAAACCTCAATTTCACTGGCATCCAGGCTTGCTAATCGAGGGAACAACAATTCAAGTTCCGTTTCTAGCTGATTTGGTAACAATGGCTGATCCCAGTAGCCGATTTAGTTTCCTCAGCTACTTACAGGCACAATCTCGACTTTATCACTTTTATTTTTGGGAACAGTTTCATATTCCCCGCCGGGAGTACAACCATTATTGTCAGTGGGTGGCACAACAACTGCCAAGTTGCCATTTTGGTCAAAGAGTAGAAACAATTTCCCAGCAAGAAAATTCTCATTGTTTTGAAGTCCAAACACGGGATATTACGTCAGGAACTATATCTACTTATCGCTGTCGAAATTTAGTTTTAGGAGTTGGCAGCGTTCCGCGCGTACCTGCTTGCTTGCAAGATGTACTATCAGAAAATGTGTTCCACTCGGCAGAATTTTTGCACCGACGCGATCGCACTCGTCAATCCAAATCAATTACAGTTATTGGATCGGGTCAAAGTGCGGCAGAAGTTTTTTATGAATTGTTGCAAGAACAAGAAACCTATGGCTATCGCCTAGAATGGCACACTCGTTCTCAAGGCTTTTTGCCAATGGAGTATTCAAAGCTGGGTTTAGAGCATTTTTCCCCTGATTACATCCATTATTTCCATCAACTTTCCCCCGAACGGCGAGATCGAGTATTATCAGCGCAAAACTTACTTTACAAAGGCATTAGTTTTGACACTATTGCAGATATCTATAACCTGCTTTACGAGCGTTCTGTTGCCGATAGTTCTCCAAATGTACGTTTACTGTCTTCCGTGGAAGTAAAAGAAGTTGAGATAATAGGCAATATTTATCGTTTAGAATATCGGCATTTGCAACAAGATCGGCGATTTGCCCATGAAACCGACTGCATTATCCTCGCGACTGGATATCACCACGAGATTCCTAATTGCCTTGCTGATATTCACCCGCTAATTCAATGGCATCAAGGACGTTATGTTGTCAATCTTGACTATCGCTTAGAACTTACTCAGGAAATTCCCAACCAAATTTTTGTCCAAAACGGCGAGTTACATACTCACGGCGTTGGCGCACCAGATTTAGGATTAGGCGCTCATCGAAACTCAGTAATTATCAATGCGATCGCCGGAAAAACTGTCTATCCAGTTAATAGTCGCAATGTCTTTCAACAGTTTGGTGTTGCGGTATGAAACATCGGCTGCAATTAGTTTCCGGCGCCCTATTTTTGTGCGTATTTTTAGCTGTATTCAACGAGGTATTACTTTCACCATTCTATCCCCAGTTTTTTCGCAAGGTATTTGGGATTGAGAATCTTTCTTATACCGGATACTACATTTTTGTTTGTCGATTGACGGTAGTTCTATGCGCTCCATTTTGGGGCATTTTAGCTCGTCAGTTTGAAGTCAAGCATCTGCTGTATATCGGACAAGTGGGAACAGCAGTTATGACAGCCTTGATGGCGACATCTACTACTGCTAATCAATTTTTGATTTACACCGTTTTGTTGCTGCTGTGCAAAAGTAGCTATTTACTCGTGTATCCCTTGATTATTCAACTGGCAGGAGAGCAGCAAAGAACCACTGTAGCCGGAACTTATCAAGCAGTATTTCACGGCGCAATTATCACAGCAACGATCGCTGGTGCTTGGATGGTGAATCTTGATGCCCCTTTATTCTTGTTTTACCCGATCGCCGCCGCCGATGTGTTGCAACTTGGGATCTGCCTTTATATCTTGCGGGGAGTCTCCACACAACGCCTAGATGTTGCCACAGAAAGCCAGCCTTCAATAAGAGGCAATCAGACAGGTTTTATAGTGGCAATTGGCATCGTAATTCTCACCTTTCAGTTAGCCAACAATTTGGTACGTCCCTATTTCACAGCCTATATCACAGCATCAGCACCTTTTAGAGTCAACCTGCTAGAAAGTAGTTTTTTATTCGTGATTCCTAGCATCATGGCGATCGCGGCTTTGCCCTATATTCGTAAATCCTGTCATCCTCAACGATTAAAATCTATCTATTTGGTTGGGTTGTGTCTCCTAGCTGGAAGCTTGTATCTCCAAGGCTGGACGCAACACTTATCGGTTCTAGTTTTAGCCAGGGGAGTTTACGGATTTTGTCTAGCTGTGACTCAAGCTGCTTTAGAACTGCAATTATTTGGCAGTAGCACTGCTAAAAGTCTCCATTTCAACTACAGCCTGGCAACTTCGTTTGCCAATCTCGGACATCTGGGCGCGCCGCTAATGGCTTCATCGCTGGTTAATACCTACAGTTTAGCTGCCCCATTTTTAGCCGCCGCCACAATTTGCTGTATCAACTTACTTTTTGCTCGATTCACAGTTTTCCGCAAGCTGTCTTTACACCTTCAACCATTACCTGTTTCTAAAGAGGAGTTATAACCATGAATCAGTTACAAATTCTTACTCAAGCATTACAACCGCAAAATTGGCAGTCTGTGGGTAGCGATCTATTAGCTAAAATGCTCTCAGAGTTTATGTATGAGGAGATTATTCAACCGGAAACCGTTGAAACCAAGGGAGAATACAATCTTTACCGTCTCTCGCTGCCTGAAGGTATTATCTATAGTTTTGAAGCTAAACAGCGCTTATTTGATAGTTATCGGGTGATTCCAGAATCAATCCAACGCTGGGAAGGGAGTGAATGGTTGCCAGCATCCAACCCTCTCAAATTTGTTTTAGATGTATATATAGCAGTGGGAATGACTTCGGAAACTACCGCTCATCTATTGAAAGAACTGAGTAACACTCTCCTTGCCGATGCCCATATTAGGGTAGCAAAAGAAAAACAGCATCCAGATTTACTAGAGATGGACTATCCCCACTTAGAAGGAGAGATGGAAGGACACCCTTGGATTACTTTCAATAAAGGGCGGATTGGTTTTGGCTATGATGACTATTTAGCTCATGCGCCAGAACGCAAACAGGCGATCGCGCTATTTTGGATTGCCGCAAGAAGCGATCGCGCTCAATTCAATGCTGTTGCCAATCTCGATTACCCAACACTAATGAAAGAGGAGTTAGGAGAAGACACTCTTGCGGAATTTGAGACAATATTAAGATCGCAAAACTTAGAACCTCTCAACTATTACTTTCTGCCAGTCCATGAGTGGCAATGGAAAAACATGATTATTCCGTTGTTTGCAGAAGATTTAGCGATAAAAGCAATTGTTCCTCTTGGTTACAGCCGCGATCGCTATTTACCCCAACAATCAATTCGCACCTTTGCAAATATTAGCCACCAGCAGAAACGCCATGTCAAATTACCTCTAAGTATCCTCAATACCCTTGTCTATCGTGGTTTACCAAGCGATCGCACCGTAATTGCTCCCAAGGTTACAGAGTGGGTGAAGTCTATTTGCGATCGCGATTCGTTTCTCAAAGATGAATGCCGTCTAATTCTGCCAGGGGAAGTAGCCAGCGTCAACTACAATCATTCCTACTACAACCAACTATCCGGCGCACCTTATCAATACAAAGAAATGCTGGGTTGTCTTTGGCGCGAGAGCGTTCTTGCTTATACCCAAGTTGATGAACGCCCGATAACTTTAGCCGCCTTACTCCATATAGATAGCAACGGGCAACCATTTGTTTCGCAATTAGTAGCGCGATCGGGACTTAGCTTAGAGGCTTGGCTAGAATGCTTATTCAATGCCATTTTGCCACCCCTATTACACTACCTCTACCGCTATGGTGTAGTGTTCTCTCCTCATGGTGAAAACACGATTTTGGTACTCAAGAATTTTGTTCCTCACCGTCTAGCAATGAAAGACTTTGTAGATGATGTCAATATCAGTCGCCACCCTCTACCAGAACTAGAAACTTTACCCCAAGAATTAAAAGCAGTGATGCTAACTGAACCTCCAGAAGGTTTGTGTCAGTTCATTTTTGCTGGTTTATTTATTTGCCACCATCGTTACTTATCCGATTTATTAGCAGCCCACCACAATTATCCAGAACGCACTTTTTGGCAGCAAGTACGCGATCGCATTTTAAATTACCAAAACCGCTTTCCAGAACTGCAAGCACGATTTGAACTATTTAACCTACTAGCACCGCAGTTTACAAAACTCTGCCTAAATCGGAATCGCTTGCTAACTTACGGCTATGCTGATGATGGCGATCGCCCCCACGCGGCTGCCTTTGGTAAAGTAACTAATGCGTTGTATGAAATAGAGGCATCCGTAGGGCAACTAAAATGTAATTAATATCAGAATTATGATAGCGCCTATTTCGCTGTGGTTCTTGGCGAGATAGGTTTGTTTTGAGACTATCTAGATCAAACTGACTACAACTGTGTCCTATTGTGGTGCAGGGCTGTAGTAGCGATTGATTCAATTTAACCTTGCTTCTGAAGGTGGATGTAATCGCTTCTAAACTTTGTTTACTTGAGAAAAGTTAGTCAAGCAAGATTAAAAAAACGGCTGAGGTTAAATATGGCGCTTCAAGGCGTGCTGTTAGATATCGACGGTACTTTAGTGTTGAGTAATGATGCTCATGCCCAAGCTTGGGTAGAAGCTTTTGCAGATTATGGATACGAAGTAAAATTTGAGGATGTTCGTCCCTTGATTGGGATGGGAGGGGATCAAGTTATTCCGCGAATAGTGCCGGAACTTTCAGGCAAAGAGGGAGTTGGCAAACAAGTTGCCGACCGACGCAAAGAGTTAATCATTAAGAAGTTTAGCCCACATCTAGAACCTGCTCCAGGTTCACGAGAATTGGTGCAACGACTCAAGCAAGATGGCTTCAAGTTAGTAGTTGCTAGTTCAGCGACCAGTCAAGAATTGTCAAGCTTACTAAAAGCAGCTAAGGTGGAGGATTTGTTAGCTCAAGAGCCAACCACAACCTCCGATGATGCAGAAGCCTCCAAGCCTGAGCCAGATTTAGTGCAAGCAGCCTTAAGCAAGGGACAACTGCAACCGCAGCAAGCGCTGATGTTAGGGGATACGCCTTATGATATTCAAGCCGCTTCTATTGCAGGTGTGGGCGTAATTGCGTTTCGCTGTGGCGACTTTGATGATACGCAACTTGCCGATGCACTGGCAATTTACGACGACCCAGCAGACTTGCTAGAACATTACGAGCAATCGCCACTTGGACAGCATCAAGTAGCTCAAGCAGGTCAGTAGATTTCAGTGGAACAGCAAACCGAAAAAAACCTGAAAGTCTTGCTATGTGCGCGTTTTAGTTATCAATAGATGATTGACTATGTATATACATATCAAAAAGACTATTTATATACATAGCAAAAGTGGGTTAGAGAGTTTCTTATTACTATTTTTGATCCCCTTGTCGTGACCTAACATCCTCGGCTGTTTTGGGGGCAGAACCTGGTGAGGAAAATATACTTAGTGCTTTTCTTTTGCACAAAATTTAGCTATTATTCAAAGCAATGCTCCAGATAGGGATAAAATATACATCAACTTCTGCATAGCACCAAACTCATAACTTGAGACTACCCAAAACCAGAAGGCGATTACTTTTGGAGCTTACAGGAGTAACAAAACTGATGAAATTAGCACCGTTCGGATTCCAACCAGAGGCGGTAGCACTGATTACTCTGGTGATTAGTATCATCACTATTTCTGTTGAGGCAGAGGCGGCTAGTGTTTCTATAGGAAACAGCAATAGCAGCACAACCTTTACCGATGTTCCTGGGCAGAGTTTTTCGGGTTCAGTAATTGGGAATGCTGGAGTTGGTACACCCCCGACTTCAGGCAGCGTATTCTTGACTGAATTTGAAATCGGATTCATCAATCCAGTCAATAGCGGAGGTCTATTCGTATTTAGCCAAGAATATACAGGTACTCCTGCGGACTTATCAACGCTAATAGTGGGAGGTTCAGAAGGCTTGTTAGGCAGGTCTTTTTCTGTAGCTAATAGTGCTTGGGATTTCGGTCAGGGACTTCTTTTGTCCGATGTCAACGCTACTTATTTTGCCTACACTAATGTCTTCGGAGAATATGGTTCAGATGATAGTGGTAGTGGCTATGATGGCACTGAACTACGAGCATTTTATGCCGACCCATCTAACCCGTTGCTTCAATCCTTCAGTGGGAACACAACATTTAATGAGGATATCGTGTTCAACGCTCAGTTTGAACCTGTCCCTGAACCCACTTCTGTTCTGGGTATACTTGCATTAGGTGCTTTGGGCGCTGGTTCCGCGCTGAAGCGCAAGCGGCAACAGAAAGCCGGGGATAAGAGTTTCAACTCAAATAAAAGCTTAGTTAGATAACTGCTGTGTGATTAATCAATTTTTCTAGGTCTTTAGTATATCTACTTAAGCTTTTTGTAGCATATTAAATATTCAGTACAATTACCCTAGCGTAGGTAATCAACAGGTAGGTACTGTGGTTGGGGCTTGAAAGTAAAGAAATTTTGAAACTTAAAAATATCAAATTGGGTTTCCAACTCTTAATTGAAAAGCTTAAAAAACCCTAAATTTCTTTATACAACCATGGGACGAGCGAGAAAACTACAGAAAACACTACTAACTTCAAGCTTATCATTATTAGTAGCCTTTGGCATAATCTCAGGATCTTCTATTACAAGTCTGGCACAACAAACCCAATTTTCTGCACAAAAAGTCTTCCCTACAGACTTCAATATGCGTAACGTTAGAACAGACTATGGTGCAAAAGGTGATGGCTTTACCGATGACACCGGAGCAATTCAAAGTGCGTTGGCAGATGGACGAACGAGTAATAGTGATTACAACGGAAAACCAAAGACTATTTATTTTCCAGCAGGAACATACCTAGTAAAAGATAGCCTAGAGTGGAGAGGTTGCTGCCTAAGTTTGCAAGGTCAAGGTCAAGGCATAAGTATTATCAAACTCAAGGATAGCGCTGTGGGATTTGGCGATCACAACGTGCCTAAAGCGGTAATCAAAACCCCAGGTGGTAATAGGTCATTTCGTCAAAATATCTCCGATCTAAGCGTAAATACAGGTAAGAACAATCCAGGAACCAAAGGCATTGATTATATTGCCAACAACATTGGTTCGATCCGAGATGTAAGCATTATAGCGGGTGATGGAGCAGGTAAAATTGGTTTAGATATGTCGCGCCAATGGCCAGGTCCTTGCTTAATTAAGAATTTACAGGTCGATGGGTTTGAGTATGGTGTTTATACAAAACAATCTGAATACGGACCAACCTTTGAAAACCTTACTTTGACAAATCAGCAGGTTGCTGGCATCCGCAATGAGGGTAATACTTTAGCAATCCGTCAGCTAAATAGTAATAACAAAGTGCCAGCAATCCAAAACCAAGTTTCTTGGGGGTCGGTAATTTTGCATGGCGGTAATTTCCAAGGTGGCTTATCCCCTACCAGCGCCATCGAAAACAATGGCTATTTGTACGCTAAAGATGTGGTTACTCAAGGCTACCAATCAGCGATTCTAAACAAGGGTATAGTTGTGCCAGGCACAGCGCAGGCTGAATATGTTTCTGACAAAATTTACAGTTTGTTTGATAGTCCAGCGCGATCGCTAAATTTACCCGTGGAGGAAACACCTAGCTTTGACGATCGCAATCTCGCTAATTGGCGTAAATTTGTGCCGAGATGGTACGGCGATACGGGACTTTTACAGTCACTATTAAATTCAGGTTCATCAACGATCTACTTTCCCCATAGCATCTATTTTTCTTACGAGCAAAAAGTATTTAAGGTTCCACCTACGGTAAAACGGATTATTGGTTTTTCGTCAATCGTCAATGGTGGAGGAATTGTATTTCGCGTTGAGGGCAATAGTGACCAGCCATTAATTATTGAGCAATTCGGTCGTGGTATATCGGTTGAACACGCTTCCTCACGCCCCTTAGTTATCAAGAACGGCAGTTATCAATATAGCGATTTCCCCGGAGCCGGAAAGTTATTTTTAGAAGATGTCGGACTGCGGCAATTAAACTTAAATTATCCCCATAGTGTTTGGGCGCGGCAATTGAACATAGAAAGCCTTGATGCGGCGCGTACCAAAATTGACAATAAAGGTGGAAAGCTATGGATTTTGGGTTTGAAGACCGAGGGCAAAGGCACAGTAATTAGCACCAGTGCGGGTGGAGAGACTGAGTTGCTAGGGACGCTGATTTACCCGGTCCAAGATTTCACCCAAGAGGAGAAAAAGCAAGCAGCATTTATCAACAATGAATCTAGCCAATCATTGATTTATTCTGTGAGCGCCTATGGTGCTAATAAAAATTATGATATCCAAGTTGAAGAAACCCGTAATGGAACTAAGCGCCAATTTTTATCTAAAGATATGCCTGGTAGAATGCCTTTGTTTGTCGGGTATCAAAAATAGGTAATGGCAACAGGTTCTAAAACTGGTTTTGTCGCCATAAGCTAATCGGCATCAAAGTTGCATAATAAAAAGGTAAAGCTGATTCAAAGTAACTATGCCACCAGCAGCCAAGAATTTTTTAAGGTCGGAACAAGTCGTTCATCTACAGCAAGCCCTCAAGGAGA
>NZ_JBYCCV010000049.1:0-28788 GCF_057473825.1 Aliterella sp. E5.1 | reverse complement strand
GCCTGTGGAGGCTGAGTAAGTCCAAAATCGTCACCGGATGGTAGAGGCATCGGCTGTTGAGACGGGAAGCTCCGAGGACGAATAAAACCGTCCCTGAATTGAGTTGAGATTGGGAAGCCCCAACCTCGCAAAGCAGGTTGGGGTACTTCACGAGAATTAGTATTTCTCTTGAACTGTCAACGGCGGGATGCATCGCCAAGGTCGCAGAGCGGGAAAACAAAAAATGATGTTTAGCCATTGCTGAAACCTAAGCCTCACAATGGTTATAGCGTTTGCATTAATTCCTTAGCGTCCAATTTTCCCGTTTTGGCACCGTCCTGACTATTAGTTTCACCTTGGTCATATAGCACTTACCATAGATTACGCTTTGTAGCTAAAAAAAGTAGCAAGTAAAAGCCTTACAAGTTAGGAACAATCTATGACTACTCTGCTCGTTAAAAACATCCATACATTAGTAACAATGGATGCAGCACGGCGAGAAATTCTTGGCGCTGCCTTATTTGTCCAAGATAACGTAATTAAACAGGTAGGAACTACTGAAGAACTGCCTCAGACTGCTGATGAAGTTTTAGACCTGCAAGGGCGATATATCGTGCTTCCGGGTTTTGTTAACACCCACCATCACTTTTTTCAAACCTTAACTAGGGTCGTTCCCGCCGCCCAAAACTGTGATTTATTTAACTGGCTAGAAGCCCTGTATCCTTTATGGGCAAATCTTACAGCCGAAGGCGTTTATGTCAGCGCTCAAATGGCAGCAGCAGAACTAATGTTATCTGGCTGCACAACGGCTAGCGACCATCTCTATATCTACCCCAACGATTGCACTTTAGACGCTGAAATTCGAGCAGTACAAGAAGTAGGAATGCGGTTTCATGCTAGTCGTGGCAGCATGAGCGTAGGCAAAAGTCAGGGGGGATTGCCTCCTGATGCGTTGGTGGAAAAAGAAGCAGATATTCTTAAAGATAGCCAGCGCCTAATTGAGCAATATCACGACAATTCCCGCCACTCGATGAGTAGAATTACCCTTGCTCCCTGTTCTCCTTTCTCGGTTTCCCAAGACTTGATGCGAGAATCAGCAGTTATGGCGCGCACCTATCCAGGGGTGAGGCTGCATACCCATCTAGCAGAAAATAAGTCTGACTGCGCCTATAGCCTGGAAAATTTTGGCATGACTCCGGGGGATTATGCTGAGTCGGTAGGTTGGCTAGGTGAAGATGTATGGCACGCTCACTGCGTTGAGTTAAGTCATCGCTCTATTATTAAGTTTGGTGAAACAGGTACAGGCGTTGCCCATTGTCCTTGTAGTAATATGCGCCTCGCTAGTGGTATTGCTCCCATCCGAAAAATGCTGGAGCATGGTGTACCAGTTGGTTTGGGAGTAGATGGATCCGCCTCTAACGATGCAACTAATTTGCTTCACGAGGCTCGAACTGCTTTTTTATTAGCTAGAGTAGGCAGTGGCAATGCCTCCGTCATGACTGCTCGTGATGTGCTGGAGTTGGCAACTATTGGCGGTGCTAAAGTCTTAGGACGAGATGATATTGGCTATGTAGCTACTGATATGTCTGCGGATTTTATTGCATTTAATATTGATCGCCCCCAGTTTGCAGGCGCACAGCAAGACTTGGTGGCAGCGTTGATTTTTTGTCAGGCAGATTGGGTAGACTACAGCTTTATTAATGGTAAAAAGGTTGTGGATCAGGGACACTTGACCACAGTTGAAATAAAAGTTTTGGCTGAGAAAACAAATCGCATTGCGAGGCTAATGGCTAATGGGGATAAATAATGAATGATTGTTTCAGGCAAGCTAGACGGAGATAAAATGTGATCGCCCTACCAAACAGTAAAATTGAACTCATCAATGCAACGCTTCCCCGCAGATATTACTCTTTGGGGAAAATTGCGACCATTTCCCTGCCGAATTGCTTTTTGTTTGCTCTACTTCACCATGTGCTTTTAATAAAGCTGCAATCTTTTTACGCATGACTATCCCTGGTTTGTCTGTAAACATATGCTGCTCTTGACTCACGCTCAGAGGCACATCGCAATCAGTTGTCTCTAATATATGCTTGTCTTCCAATGTTACGGCACGGTCGAAGGCAATTACATCGCTACTTTAGGACTGTACTTTGTAGGTGGCAGGAATTGCCTCATCTTTTTTCAGTTGAGGTATGCGATCGCACGATCCATCACTTTTAAACTGCCAGCCATGATATGCACAACAGATATTGCCATCTACCACCTTGCCAATACTTAGTTGAGCCGAACGATGACAGCATCTATCTTGAACGGCGGCTGGCTTCCCCGTTGCATCTAACCAAATAACAATTTTCTCGTCCATATAGCTCAAAAGGTTTTAGCTTATTGCCCAAAAGCTCTGTAACTTGGATTACAGGATACCAGAACTTTCGGAGTACAGGTTGTTTTGTAACTAACATAATAACAATGGCAAGGAAAGCCAGATAATCTCAGTTTTGGTTCGATCTCGTTAATTAATTGCCTACTGCGTACATTAATCAACATTTTGACTTTTGTTCTGTATCTTCAATAACAGATGTTGTATACAGTATTCAAGTCTAGCTACTTCCCTCATGAACAAGAAGTTCTTGGGCAAGCAATTTCATTAGAGGTTGTTGTGATGAATGCAAGAAAAAGTGATCCCCCCCAAACCTATGCACCAAGAATGCCCCCGTTGTCTGTTTGTGCCAGGCTTGCAGTTGTTCATAGCTGACTTCAGCATCCTGCATACCGCCTAAAGCAGCGATCGGACAGGTAAGGGGCGGTTCTGGCAAATACCGATAGGTATCAAGGACAGCAAAATCTGCTCTTAGTGTAGGTAGGAGTAACTTCATTAGCTCAGTATTGTTAAGCACCACTTCAGGAGAGCCATTGAAGCGGCGGATTTCTGCTAGAAACTGAGACTCAGGAAGGGTATGACGTGGCGGAGCCGAATCGGGAATTTGAGCAGCGCGATGACCTGAGATAAACAGATAAATGGGTTGACGCTGCTGCTGTTTGCGGAGTAAGCGGACTAACTCAAAGCTCACCAGCCCTCCCATGCTATGTCCAAAGAAGGCAAAGGGTTTGTCGAAGTAGGGAAATAAAGAGGAAGCGATCGCCTCCACCAGTGGTATCAGTTGCGCGAACGGCGGTTCCGTTATGCGAGTTGCCCGTCCGGGCAGTTCAATCGGGCAAACCTCGATTGCGGTGGGTAAGGCTTCGGACCAAGCCCGGTAGTTGAGCGCACTGCCGCCTGCATAGGGAAAGCAAAATAGCCGCAGGCGCGCTTGGGGATTAGGGTTCGGGCATTTCACCCATGAATTAACAGTTGATAGATTCATCACCTCATATCCATTCGAGCGACGCTACTATTAATAGCTTACGCAGACACACCTAATTAAACGAACTTTTCCTCCGTGCTTTTAGCATTGCACCAATGCCTGCAAAAGCGGCAAAAACTAATATACCTAAGCCTGAAGATGGTTCAGGCACAGGGGTAGATTGATGATAAGGGTTTTGAGCAAGATTTGTTATTCCCGCTCCATCCAATCCAATACCTGTGGAAGAAAGAAATTCCTCAAAATAGCTGCTTAGAAAGCTGACCATTTCTGGCTCAACAGATTCACCGAGATCGCTGAATGAAAATTCTGGCATGAGAGAATCCCTATCAAGGTTTACAGTCCCATTAAAATTTTGCAAAGTTCCTAACTCTGCATCAAGCTTTGCTATCCAGGCATCAAAAGACCCAGCATTTACATCTCCCAAAGAACCATCGGTAACGCCTATAAAGTAGAGATTACCAGCGCTATCTGTCGTAATACTGTAAGCTTGGTCAAAATCAGGAGTACCAAACTGTTGAATCCACGTTTGGTTGCCTTCAATATCGTATTTGGCTACCCAAGCATCAAAAGACCCGGCATTCTCTCCTCCTAAGTCTCCATCTGTATATCCTGTAATAAAGATATTATTTTGGGAGTCAATGGTCATATTGAAAGGTTGATCGTCACCAGGACTACCAAACTGTTTGAGCCATTGTTGGTTGCCAGCGCTATCATACTTTGTGAGCCAAGCATCATAAGAACCAGCATTTTCTCCGCCTAAGTCTCCTAGCGTCCACCCTGTGGCATAAAGATTGCCTTGACTATCGGTATCAACTCCCCAAGTCCATTCATAATCTGGAGTTCCAAATTGTCGAAGCCACTCTACTTCTCCGTTATTATTGAGCTTGGCTAGAGCAGCATCATAAAGTCCAGCATTCTCTCCACCGAAGTTACCAAGAGTCCATCCGCCAGCATAAACACTGCCGTCATTGCTGACAGCAACAGCATAAGGTTCGTCAAACGCAGAACCGGAACTACCAAACTCTGTAAACCACTGTCGGCTGCCGTTGGTGTCGTACTTAGTTACCCAAAAATCATCTGTAGCAACTTCTGGAGCAGATCTGACGGTTATTCCTGATAAATAAACGTTGCTATTGTCATCAACATCAATGGCAAAAGCAGAATTAATTAAGTCGCTGCCAAATTGTTGAACCCATTCTTGATTGCCATTACCATCGTACTTAGCTACCCAGGCATCAGCACCTTGGGCTTGCTTGGTTGCTCCCAAATTTCCTTCAGTAGTTCCTGCTACGTAAACATCACCTTGACTATCGCTTTTGACACCATAAATAGTATCAAACTCAGAACTACCAAACTGTTTTGTCCACAACTGATTGCCTTGGTTGTCGTATTTGGTGATTAAAGCATCACGAGACTCCGCGTTGTTTTCTGCTCCTAAAGAGCCAGTAGTGCCGCCAGCGACAAAGACATTACCAAAGGTATCTGTAGTTGTAGTTGAAGCAATATCAAAACCTGGTGTTCCCAATTGTTGAGCTTGTTCTATTACAGGTCCTGGTGGTGGAGTAGAGCCTTGAAAATTAAAATAGTTACTACCTAAGTCTAAGCTAGAACCCCCAAGGACAAAACCGACAACATCTGCGCCTGTGTTCTGTTGCTGAACTAGCGCCGATCCTACTCCAACATTCACTACTTGATAATTGTTGGGAGTGCCGTATAGTTGGATAGAATCTTGACTAGAATTGAAGTCAGCAATTAAAGCAAAGTCATTTACACCGAAGTTATTTGCGTCGCCATTAGCATAGTAAGGTTTGCTCCAATCGCCGAGAATAAAAGTATCGCTCCACTCCCGGAAAGCAGGATCTTCTATGGCTAAGTCTCCAGCTAAAAGATCGATTTGTGGTAAGTCAAGGTTAGGGATAAGCGGTTGATAACCTAAAAGAGTATCGTTTCCACTGCGACTGTAAACAACTTGATTTGGTTTGAAACCTGTAGCTAGGTCGCTATTAGGCGTGTAGGTTTGAAGTGAAAATAAAAAATCTTCTTCCACTTGATTTATCCTCTTTGAAGGGAACGGGTTTTGTGGTGTAAATAACTAGATTGGGTTGAAATCTACAGGCTATTAGCGATCGCCAAAGCTCTGAAAAATTCTTAGTGCTTACTAATTGGCAGTAAAAATTGCAGCAAGTTAGCTTGTGGGCTTTACGCCCTCCATTTGCACCCATGGATTTGAGAGCGCAAGAGTACGTGTTTGCACTGCAAGTATCAAAGAGGTGCGAGAATAATTTTTGAAAAAGCTGTAAATTAACTAACGAGGTTCATTAAGCAAATAATTGCCTCGTTTTTTGCCATCCTGGACTATGGCGACCGCGTGGTATTACTCTACAAAAATCTATGCAGATTCCTGGGCTTTTAGGTAGATTTTCTCAGTTTATAAGCGTAGAAGTTCCCTCAAGCAAGCATTGTCATAGCCAGCAAGTTGAGTATCTAAGCTTTTGCTAATAGGTTTTTAGCCGTTTATAAGCTGCTTCTCTCTAACTAGATTTAGATATTCTCTACGAGTTCCATCTATGCGATAGTGATCGCAGATTTGGCAAAGCTTAAGAATATCTTGTTGGCTAAAGACTTTTTGGCGCTCAATTCCGGCATCGTTTCTCCAGCGCCAAAAAGTAGTTCGATCGATGTAGCGATCGCTCTCTGGCCATCTTCTTCTCGATAGAAACTCTAAGGCTTCTGCTTGACTAAATAAATATCCTTTCGGCAACTTACAAAATTCTTGTTTTAACTTGATTAACGAGATGAGTGGGTATAACTCAGATATCTTCATACAAGTAACTCCATTAACACTGTTTAATTCATCGCACCCACTAACGGCTGTAGTGTATCAAATGTATTCTTGAGAATTACTCATGAAATAGTTAAAAATACTACAATTTAACCTAGTAGGTAAAAAGTTTGGAGACGCTATAGAGAGCAAAAATTTGTGAGAGGTTGGGTAATCGCATCAAGTTGCAATTGAACTAATATTAAACTGATTGATACTCATATGCAATCCATATGCAACTTAGATGCAACAAAATAACGTGTTTTACCTGTACGCGAGTTAGCAAAAGACTTATAAATTAAACATTAATCGAGGATAAATTGCTTTAACTATATCCGTAGGGTGGCAGTAACACGTGTTGGAATGCACAAAACGCTAACGAATAGATTTACTGAGTTGAAAGTATCAAATTAAAGTTAGCGGCTGAAAAATTAGGCAGGAAAAAATTTAGCACAAGTTCCATCAAAGTTGAACAGTGCCTGATGACCTCTATACTGTTTGTCAAATTCGAGCCTCTGAACCCATTGTTGCTAAACAAGTTCATTTGTCCTGCCAAAACGACGCATAGAGACTGCGGTGTTGAATTAATTTAGAATTACCCGAAGACATCTCAAATCACTTCCACTAGGATCTAGTTAGAAGCAAAACAGATTTTATATATTAGGGAAAGTAAAGATAGATCGAATCATAAATCTACCTAGTACATTACCTTTACTTCACAAAGACTAATTTGCTATTGTTTGAGTCACCAATCAAATGAAGTTAGCAATTATCTTTTCTTCTTTGCTTAGTTTGATGTTCAGCAGCAGCTAATAGTTGCTTCTCAAGCTCGCTCACACTAATTTCAAGCTCTGAAGCTGTTTTAGCTTTCCACTCATCAAGTTCAGCTTCATGTTGTTCTAGCCATTCATGCACTATAAGACGTGCCATCTCAGACTTACGGAGCGTCTGACGGAGGGCATGAAATATTAGCCTTTGGTTATCAAAAACTGATACGGATAGGAAAAAGCGTTGTACCTTAGTGTTCTCTAAAGAGTCATAGGTGTTATTCACAAAGCACATCCAAAATTTGCTCAATTATTTTACGTTTAGCAAATTTTCATCCCCACAAATTGCATCCTGACAGGTTAATAATTTCCTCAACAGCTTTGCTATAGAAGGATTGAGGAGATGCACGGGAGACGAGAATTGTTAAAGTTGTCCCAATTCTATCGTTTGGCATCAACAAAAATCTACCTATATTCAACAAACTGCAAGTTAATTTTACGTTCCGAGATAAAAAGTTAACTCTCCTTCAGCAACTAGCTGACCGTCAACTTCAGCCCGCGCCTGCATCTTACCAAATCGACGCTGTTTGATGCGTAGTAAGTCTACGGTCATTACCAAGCGATCGCCTGGGACTACTTGACGACGAAATCGGACTTTATCAATACCTGCAAACAAAAATACTCCGCTTTCCGTATCTAGTAGCTGAGTTAGTACCACGCCGCCAACTTGTGCCATTGCTTCTACAATCAAAACTCCAGGCATAATCGGTCGCCCAGGAAAATGACCTTGAAAATGGGGTTCGTTGCAAGTAACGTTTTTGATGCCAACAGCCCGTTGTCCTGGCAGATATTCAATAATCCGGTCTACAAGCAAAAAGGGGTAGCGGTGAGGCAATAGTTGCTGAATATCCTCAACCGAAAAGATTGATTTGGACGAATTAACAGTAGCGGCATTAGTTGTTGAGGCAACTTTTTTCGGCTCTAGATCGAGGGTTTGTACTTGTCCCATAACTTCCTGTTCGCTCATAATACTCGCTGTTCGCTAACTACAATAGGTACAAGCCCAGCACAATTTTTTAGAAAAATCGAACTAACCCGCAAATTTTTTAAATGCTAAAGTCACATTGTGACCGCCGAAGCCAAAAGAATTAGAAAGGGCAACTTCTACCTCCTGAACCCGGCAAAGCTTGGGAACATAATCTAGATCGCAATCGGGATCGGGAGTATTTAGATTGATTGTGGGGGGAATTTTATTTGTAGCTACAGCCATTACTGTTGCTACAGCCTCGATCCCTCCAGAGCCGCCTAAAAGATGACCAGTTATAGATTTAGTGGAACTAATTGCAACTTTAAAAGCGTGCTTTTCTAAAGCTAGTTTGATTGCCAAAGTTTCAGCGCGATCTCCTACAGGTGTACTTGTGCCGTGAGCATTGATGTAGCTTACCTGATTGGGAGATAAACGGGCATCTTTGATTGCTAATTCCATGGCTCTAGCAGCGCCTTTACCGCTAGGCAAGGGCGAAGTCATATGGTAGGCATCGCAGGTTAAACCATAGCCAACGATTTCTGCATAAATGCGAGTTCGACGGTTTAGAGCGTGTTCTAATTCTTCTAAAACTAAAATTCCTGCTCCTTCCCCCATCACAAAACCATTGCGATCGAGGTCGAAGGGACGAGAGGCACAATTGGGTTGGGCGTTAGAAGTTGACAAGGCTCTCGCTGCGGCAAATCCAGCTATAGATAAAGGAGTAACTGCGGCTTCCGTACCACCACAGACTACTGCTTTGGCGAACCCTTGTTGAATTAAACGAAAAGCCTCACCGATCGCATTAGAACCCGCAGCACAGGCGGTAGTAGTACAAGAGTTGGATCCCTTCGCGCCGATGTGAATTGCGGTTAGTCCCGCCGCCATATTGGCAATCATCATCGGAATCATAAAGGGGCTGCAACGATCAGCACCGCGAGTCAGGTAGATTTCTTGTTGGTCTTCCAACACCTTAATTCCACCAATGCCCGTACCAATTATTACGCCAACTTCCTCAGCATTGAGGGGGGTAATTTCTAGCCCCGCATCAGCAACAGCTTGCTTACTCGCACAGACCGCAAATTGGGCAAAGCGATCCATGCGTTTAGTTTCTTTACTCTCCAAATAGTCGCTAGGATCGAAGCCTTTGACTTCTCCGGCAATTTGACAAGCATGGCGAGAGGCATCAAATAGAGTAATTGGGGCAATGCCACTGTCCCCTTGTAAAAGTTCTTGCCAGTATTTTTCTACAGTATTTCCTATAGGGGTAATAGCTCCTAGACCTGTGACTGCTACTCGCTTTAATGTAGGATTAATCATAAAAAATTGTGTGATAGTAAGGAGTGGGGTTGCTCAATTTCTGCTCGCAATTGGCAAATTTTGACTAATGCCTAATAGCTGTTGGTAGTAAGTGCTGAGGTTTTGACATCCTTGTTCTAGGGAGAAATGATCGCTATCTTGCAACGCACGTTCAATTAACTTTGTGTTGTTATTTGTCAATGCTCGATCGATCCCCTGGGCTAATGCGATCGCATCACTAGGCGGTACGAGATAACCATTTACGCCATCAAAGATATATTCAGATACTGCACCGCTATCAACCGTGACAACCGGAATACCTGAGGCCATTGCTTCTACTATTGTCCGCCCAAAAGTTTCGTAAGGTGAAGGGCTACAAAATACATCGCAAGCAGCTAGTACATTAGCCTTGGTTTCTCCTAAAAGAAAACCTGTAAAGTGGATATGGGGAACTTGCCTAGCTAGTTGTTTTAATTGGTTGACGACGTTATCAGGGCCGTCTCCAGCAATAATTAAAGAATAGTTGGGGGCTGTACGCTTTAATTGTATAAATGCTTCTATAAGTAGATCGGCGCGTTTCTCAAACCCAAGACGACCCAAAAACAGCAAAATTTTATTGTCTTTTTCCTCTGCACTCAACCACGGTGCTAGGGCTTGACGGCGGCGACGATTCGGACTGTAGGTGGAAACATCAATTCCTAAAAAGGGAATTGTCTGAGTATTGGGAATTCCTAACTGCTGACAGCTTTGACTAGCGGCGGTACTAGCACATATTGTCTGATCAATTTGACGATACAAATAACCTGCTAGTTGAGAACTACGCGCGGCATTTCTCAACCATTGCCAACCTGGATAAGCTGCGGAAAAATTGTACAAATCTGTATGGTATTCGGCTATATAAGGAATGCCCTGTTCTTTGGCATAGCCTCTACCGGGCAATTGCCAGGTGCTTAATAAGAAATATCGCTCTACGTCTGTGATGACAATTAAGTCTGGTTGATAATCTGCAAGCTTTTTACTAATTTGGCGGGCAGCAAAGAACTTGGGCACATGAGTAAGTTTGTATGGTAGCCAAGGCTTGGAGGGATAGCGTTCGATAATTAGGTTTGCGTCTAAATGCTGCGGATCTAGCGAAGGATCTTGCCAGTCAGGAGCAAATACAATTACCTTATACATTCCTTGCTTGGCAAACCATTGGGCGCGTTCCCAGTTGAAGTGCGAAACGCCGCTAACATCTGGTGGAAAGCCTGTAACTAGAAAAGCTAGAGTGTAGGTTTTGGGGGATTTCATTGTAATTAGTAGGGTTTGTTTTTAAAACCTCAATGGAAAAAGTTACGCAAGTGTCATTGTCGCTTACAAATTTTTTGAGTTGGCGCTGCTTCTAGTAGACAAGAGGAAAAAAGAGAGCGTCAGTCGTGAATCAAGGTTGCAAGTTGACTTTTAGGTTCTTACTTTGGGGTTGCTTAAAAAGCTGCTGTTAATGAAGTAAGAGAAGTAAGTTTGGAGTAGTTGGGAATCTATGGGCGGACAGTTAATGGACGCGCCTGCTAGTCTTGTTACGGTATTTCGGCAGTTTAGCTTCACTCTTCTTTGACCTAGTTCAGCAAAGGTTAGTTGTTCGTGCGACCACCGCCGGAGAAAGAAGGGTAAAAGTCCAGTTAAGGCGTTATCTTGAAAGCTTCCTACCTGAATTAATTCTGCTTCCCATTGTTCATAAGCAATTTGCCGAACTTGATAGCCAGAGTTATTTAGCCACTTGGCTACATCCTCCCAAGTAGAAAAGTTGGGGTTGTTTAAGTGAAAAGCTAATCCTTGGGATTTTTTTTGCTGAGATAAGTAAACGATCGCACTGCTGACATAATTTACAGGCACAATAGTTATGGCACAATTCATGTTGGGCATACTGCCCATTTGAATACAACCTTTAATAAATCGGCAGGTAAAGTCGTCGGTATTCCAAATTCCTGTTAGACTATCTCCAGCAATCAATGGCGGTCTGTAGATCGATACTGGCAAACCGCGATCGCGAGCTATTGTTACTAACTTTTCTGCTACCCATTTACTCTGGGTATAACCAAGGTCTATACCTTCGGTATAAATAATTGGCTCTAATTCTGTTACTTCTTTGTCGTAGTAACTAGAGGAATCAAAAACTGCGTCAGTGGAAATGTAGTGTAAGAGTTTGACTTTATATTGGCAAGCTAATTTGAGGATTTCTTGAGTACCCAGAACGTTTGTGGGCTTTAATGAGGAATAAGGGTAAACAAAATTCAAAGTCGCGCCGTTGTGATAAATGACATCAATTTGGCGGGCAAGCTGTTCAAATTGTTCTTCTGCAAGACCTAGTAGAGGTTGAGATAAATTACCTACCACTGGAATAATTCTACTACTGTACTTTTCTTGCCATCGGTGGTAAGTTTGCAAGTTGTGACAAAGTTTTAGCTTGCCTGACTGGGCATCACTAGCACGTACCAAGCAATATACATCTGCTGCTGTTTGTTCGAGGAGGTCGTGAAGTAAAAACGCTCCCAAAAACCCTGTTGCACCAGTTAGAAGAATACAATTTGCTACCCTTTGCTCGTTATTTGCTGTTGTCGGATAAATTGAGCTATCTAAAATGGCTTCGTTGTGGAGATTTAGAGCCTCTTTTGCAACTTCGGTAAAAGCAGCATCCGGTGTAAACTGCTTCATCAATAGAGCCGTAAGCGTGGCAATATCGGCAGCTTGCATAAAGTCTGAAATCGGTAACTCTGCTTGCAATTGAGTCCGAATCGCGCCGACTAATTCAACTGCCATTAGTGAATCCATCCCCAGATCGAAAAGTCCCTGCTGCGGTTCTGGCAGTTGAGGCAGCTTTAGGACCCTAGCAACTTCATTTTGGATGTAAGTAGTTAAGAGAGACTGTATGTCGCTTGCTTCTGCCGCTTCTAATTGGGATAAAATTTCTGATTTTTGTTTTAGCTGCTGCCCATTATCAGTTTGGGGCTGCCCTTCAACGAGTTCTAAAAGCGGCTTTTTGCCTTTGGCTTCATAAAGATCTTTAAATAATGACCAATCAACATTAGCAATTGTTGCTTGCACGCAGCTTGTGTTTAGTAGGTACCCCAAAGTTGCGATCGCGCGTTCGCTCTGTAATCCTTCTATGCCCATGCGGGCTAACCATGTTTGAAATTCCTCTAATGCCATGCCGCCACCAGCCCAGGGACCCCAATTGATAGTCAAAGCTGGCAACTTAAGTTTGTGTCGATAATGAGCTAAGACATCAAGAAAGTGATTTGCGGCGGCGTAGTGGGCTTGTCCTTTAGAACCCCAAACGGAGGATATAGAGGAAAAGTTAACAAAAAAGTCGAGAGCGAGTTCTTGAGTTAATTCGTGTAAAATCCACGTTCCCAACACCTTGGGACGAAGTACCGATTCAAGAGTAGTAAAATCCATCTCGGAAATTGCTTCATATCCAGGTACACCAGCAGTGTGTACAATCCCGCGTAGAGGTGGCATTGAGGTTTTAATTTCTGCAAATACCTGCACCATATCCTCTTTATTAGCTACATCTGCTTGAGCGATGACAATTTTAGCTCCCGCCTTTTCCATCTGGGCAATGCTTTCTTGGGCTTGACTTGTCGCCCCACTACGTCCAGTTAGTACCAGTTGCCGGATACCTTGTTCTACCATCCACTGGGCAACCTTCAAGCCTAATGCTCCTAAACCCCCAGTAACTAAATAAGTACAATCTGAGCGCCAAGACATTGCTGAAGATTCTGGTAGTTGCTTTCGCACCAAGCGGGCAACATAACGCTGTCCATCTCGGAATGCTAAATGGTCTTCTCCTTGGGAATCGTCAACCTCTGCTAGTAGCCTAGTTGCTTCATCTTTTGCTATTTCTGGCGCTAAATCGAGCATTCCGCCAAAAAATTCTGGGTGTTCTAGCGCTGCTACTTTACCAAGCCCCCAAACTGGGGCTTGAGTTACAGAGGGAAGTGAGGTTCCTACTGGTACAGCACCCCGCGTTACTAACCACAGCCGGGGTGAGTCAAAAATTGCTGAAGAATCTGCTCCCCGCACTTTTACAATGGCTTGCAGTAAATGCAGGATACTACCAACACCCACAGTTTGAGCTTGGGCGAGGGAGGAAAGAGTTAAATTAGCCGTTGACTGCGACTCCAAACTCCATAAATGGATGACTCCTTGTAGAGGTCGATTGCTGCTTAAAGCATCTTGAAATAGACGTTCAAAATCTGCTGGACTAGCAGGGTCAATGAGCCAAGCTCCGGCAGCTTTGGGGTTGTAAGTGTCTCCTGGATAGACCAAAATACAATTATGATCGCGATCGCCTAAAAGTTTGGCTACGGCTTCGCCAACACCACCTAAGTCAGCAAAAATTAGCCAACTACCCGATGCTTTGTGGAATCCGTTTGTTGTAGGTGACTCTTGACGGGATTTTGGCTGCCACTCTACTTCATACAACCAATCTTTGATTAATTCTGTTGTTACCTGCTGCTCGTTTTGTTGAGCTAATACTTCTAGCAGTTTAGGTAATAATTTCAATTCATCTGGGGAGAATTTGCCGATTGTTTCCAACTGCTGCATTAGCTGTTGAGTATTGCCCTGGTTTAAGAGATTAGCGATCGCATTTTGGGTTGTTTCTGGCGCTAATCCATTTTCAGCAAAATCTACCCAATGACGCTGCCTTTGAAATGGATAGGTAGGTAGTTGCACGCGCTGGCGAGAATAATGTTTCTCGAAGTTTACCCAATCGACAGTTATGCCACGCACGTACAAAGAAGCCAAACTATGAAGCATCTGTTGCCAGTCTTCTCGCCCTGAATATAGGCTGGGTAGAAAGGCAATATTTTCTGTTGCTTCTTCGCTCAAGCAGTAGCGACTCATCCCTAATAAAATTGGCTTGGGACCGAGTTCAATAAAAACTGTGTAACCTTGCTGAGCTAGAATATCTACACTTTGAGCAAATCTAACTGGCTGGCGCACATGACGACACCAATACTCTGGAGTGGCAATTTCTGCCGTTGCTAGTTCCCCCGTCACGTTAGAAATAAACTTGATGCGTGGATTGGAGTAGGTTACTTCTGCGGCTATTTTTCCAAAGTCTGCCAGCATCGGCTCCATCAAAGGAGAATGAAAAGCATGAGAAACTTGCAACTTTTTTGTTTTAATTCCTTCTGATTGCAAAGAAGAAATTACTGTTTTGACTGCCTGATGCTGACCAGAAATGACAATGTGCGAACCATTGATAGCTGCGATCGCTACTTTGTCGGTATAAGGTTCAATAGCTGTAAGCACTCTACTTTCGTTGGCAAATACGGCTACCATTTCACCATTTAGAGGCAATGCTTGCATTAAACGCGATCGCGCTGCAATTAGTTTTAGACCATCTTCTAAGCTAAATACGCCAGCAACGCAGGCAGCAACGTACTCGCCTACGCTATGCCCCATAACAATTGTTGGTTCTATACCCCAAGATTTCCATACCTGGAAAAGGGCATACTCCAAGGCAAATAAAGCGGGTTGCGTGTAAGCCGTTTGATCTAGATGATTTGTCTCGAATTTTTGAGCGTAAAGGACTGATAGTAAAGGCTGTTCTAGATAGGGGCGGAGAATCCGATCGCAACGATCTAAAGCCGCACGAAAGACAGGTTCAGTTTCGTAAAGTTGCTGTCCCATGCCGACGTACTGCGAACCTTGACCAGTAAACAAAAATGCTATTTTTGAGCGTTTTTTACGGGAAACTTGCTTACTTGTTACCAGTTGCGCCGTATTTTCATTGGCAATAAAAGCTGCCAACTGCTCTTGTAATTGGATAGTAGATTGTACGGTTGTGGCTAAACGGTAGTCAAAGTGCGATCGCCCAGTATTAGCTGTAAAACAAACATCCGCTAGTGATATTTCACAATTACTATGTAAAAAATCTTGATAGTTTTGGGCTAACGCTAATAATCCAGCTTCACTCTTTGCTGAAAGAGTAAAAAGTTGGCAAGGACGTTCAATAGGTTGAAGTTTTGTTTCTACTATTGGCACAGGTGCTTCTGCCAAAATTGCATGACAATTTGTGCCACCAAAACCAAAGGCGCTTACTCCTGCTAAACGGGTTTCTGTACCCACAGACCAAGACTCACGCTCTGTAGGAATAACAAAAGTTGTCCCTTCTAAAGAGATATATGGATTTAATTGACTAAAATGCAGGTGAGCAGGAATTTCTTTGTGTTGCAAGGCTAAGACCACCTTAATTATTCCAGCCATTCCCGAAGCCGCTTCCAAGTGTCCAATATTAGTTTTTACTGAGCCAAGCCAACAAGGCTTATCCCCCTCCCGTTCTCTCATTAGCACTGCTTTCAAAGATTTAACTTCAATGGGATCTCCCAGAGATGTCCCCGTACCATGCGCTTCAACATAGGTAATTTGTGTTGGTGATACTCCAGCATTATCTAAGGCTTGACGAATAACTGCTTGCTGGGAAGGTCCATTAGGTGCTGTTAGTCCATTACTTTGACCATCTTGATTAACTGCCGTACCTTTGATGACAGCTTGAATTCTATCTCCATCTTTAAGAGCATCTGCGAGGCGCTTGAGGACAATAACGCCGCAACCTTCCCCGCGTACATAACCATCAGCACTAGCATCGAAAGTCTTACAGCGCCCATCCGCCGCCATCATCCGCGCATGAGAGTAAGTAATTGTTGGTTCTGGAGAAAGCATTAAACTTACTCCACCAACTAAGCACTGATTAGTCTCGCCAGTTTGCAAGCTGCGGCAGGCAAAATGTAAGGCAACAAGCGATGAGGAGCAAGCGGTTTCTGTGACGACGCTGGGACCGCGCAGATTTAGAAAGTACGATAGGCGGTTAGCAGCTATGCAGAGAGTATTACCCGTGCCATCGTAAGCGTTGACGCGGTTCAAATCTTTAGTCAGCAACCTGCAATAGTCGTAGTTACCAATCCCGACGAAAACTCCTGTTTGGCTGCCAGCTATTGTTTCTGGCGCTATTCCCGCGTTTTCTAAGCTTTCCCAAGCTACCTCTAAAATCAGCCTTTGCTGGGGGTCCATTCGTTCTACTTCGCGGGGAGAAATGCCGAAGAAACTGGAATCAAAGCTATCTACTCGATCGAGAAAACCACCCCAGCGAGTGTACATTTTTCCTGGTGTAGCTGGCTCTGGATTGTAGAATTGCTCAATATTCCAACGATCTTTTGGCACTTCAGTAATCGCATCTACGCCATGATGCAAAAGCTGCCAGAAACTTTCAGGATCTTTCGCTTGGGGAAAACGACAGCCAATTCCGATAATCGCTATGGGTTCCACAGCAAAGCCTCCAAATTTATAGTTCTGTAAAGGCGATCGCTTTTTTCCTGAAAAGTTATCGCCTATCGAAGTAGATTTTCCGTTGCCAACAGCAATTTTTTAAGCAACAGAGCGAGAAAATTGCTCAAAAGCCTTAGTATTACTTCTAATTGCCTGCTCGATCGAGCCTCCTGAAGCCATAAGCTTGAGTTCGCGGTTGACTGGCCATAAATAAACCATGTCTAAAAAGAACCGCCGTAAATCAGCTAGGAGCCGCCCGTGATACTTAAGATTTAGGTAAAAACCTTCGTGTTCGTTACAAAAGCACTGCTCTACCCAATAAAGTGCTTCTCGATCAGACATATTAAATACAGGAGACTGTAGCAACTTGTAAAACGAGAGGAGGAAAGAATCATCTGTACGAAATATCCCTGGTAATCCGCCCGAAAGTCCGCTTAACCCCACACCTTGCGCTCGGTAAATTGTGGCATTGGCGATAAACTTCTCATAGGCTGTAGGCTTGGAAAAATCTTTGTACAAATCTTGAGCAATAAGCTCAGACGTAGTAGTGTGAAAAGATTCATCCATCAAATGATTGTAGGATACGGCAGTTGGCACAGGAATAAATTCGCCGTTCTTTTCTAATTCCCTGTAGTGTTGCACGTAGCGGTATTCATAATTTTTGAGCAGCATATTAGCTAAAAAGCGCGTGACGTAAAACACGCAAGCTAAAAAGGGCGAACTTCCACAGTTCAAAGTAAAGAATTTTAGTAGCGGTTTTGGCGCTATTTGTCCTAATAAACCTGTCGTCTGCGCCGGGATAAATTCACCTTTTTCCTCTAAGGCTCGTAAATACTGCGAATAATACTGGGCTTGGTTTTTGAGCATCACTTTATTGGTGATAAACCGAAAAGCTGAGTCTTGAAATGCCGACATGGGCGAACTTTGCAAGTCAAAGGAAAAGAAATTTTGCGATTTTTGTTTGGCTGCTAATCCATTTTTAGCCGATTTCTGTAACTTTCCTTGCAGAGGCGCACTAAACGCAGTTTGACCTAAAAGCGCCTTCTTTGTTTTGTAACCAATGGTATGAAAAGCATGAATGTGGTGGCGTTCTTGTGCTGTTTCTAGATCTAGCTCTTGGCAAAGGGTATCGTAGCCCTTAAGGGCAGAAAAAACGCCAGCAGTGACTTGATTATAGAGTACGGCATTAGCTTCCGTAGCCGCAGTTTGGTTGTATTGTGTTGCCCAGTAAAGGTGATTGAGAGCTAGTTTTTGGGTGGGAGTAGTTTGTTCGTAGAGCGGCGTACCGTATAAGGTAGAAAGCTCCGGTGGACTCCAATAGCGATCGCTATTGCTACTGTAAGTAAAACTTTTGTCTAGTTCTTCTATTTTCTCAGTGTAGTCGGAATCAATATTGCGTTTATAGTTGATTTCCGTAATTCTGATGTGCTTTTTCACCTTAGATTCCGGCGAAGATTCATTGTTTTCTATTACTTCAGCAGTACTTACCATGATTTTCTCCTAAGAAGCTTAAAAACCTTGATGGATATTTCTACTAGGCTTGTCCCCACCTAGTTGCGAGCGGGGAGACTTGCTACTATTGAGAGCTACTTGTTTGCATTTTGGATTCCTTGGCTAGTTCTTGAGCCAAAGATTTAATTGTGGGGTAGTCGTAGAGTAGAGTTGGGTCTAGCTGTTCGCCCATCCAATCTTCGAGTTCGCCTGTCATGCCAATTGCCGTTGAAGAATCTAAACCATATTGGTCGAAAGTCATTGTCACATCAACTTCGTCTGAGTCAATTTCTAGTAGTTGAGCGAGGTAAGACACTATCCAAGCTTGAATTTCATCTGCCGTCAGGAGTTTGGTAGTGTCTGTTTTTATGGCGCTGCTGCTAGTCGCCGGACTATCTTGAAGATTTTGAATTTCCATCTTTTAGATCACAATTTTCAATTTTTTTTGACTGCTTTTACCCGCTCATGACTAAGAAACGTCGGTTACATAAAGCGATTGAATCTGCCTTTAAGTTTCCGCACTAACACTTAGCTAGCAACGTTTTGCGTACTATTTAGTCAGAGCCGATTATCCTTATTTGACTCTTGGGTAAATGACTAAACTTACAGTTAGCTTTGAATAATTTTGTTAGTTGCATTAGTAACCAAGTATTTTTAGAATCTACTACTATCGCGATCGCAACTACGGAGGGATTTTTATACAGAAGCTAACTCTTGATAGGAGGGAATGAGGTCGAGGGCGTTGTTAAAACTACTGAAGTAATCCTGTAAAGCTTTTGCTTCACTACCCCTAAACTCCATCCATTCATAGTGATAGGGATTTGAAGTAATTGATTCTCGATCGAGGACGATAAATTTTGGCATAGCTACTAAAAGAGAAAGACTGTCTTCTCCTGATGTAGCTCCATTTTTCAGCTTAACCACAGCAATGTATGATGTATTAAGGACAATATTTCCAACTTTAATAAATGTCATATTAGCTCCCATTTACTTGTAAGATTTAGTGTTTTATGGTTTACAACCGCTCTTAATTCACTACTTTGCAATCCTTTGTGGAGCCAATGATTAGGCTTCAATGCCTGACGCAGTCTAGCTAGCTTTTACGAGATTGAAAGCCAACAAGTTGCCGATATCTAGCAGTCAAATTTACTTTAGTTCGTCACGCAATTAATTAGTTTTTAATATTAACGTGGATTTGTGTGTTGAACATTTCGTATCATATTAGAATGCTTAGTTATTTTTATCAAGTGATCTTTGATACTTTTTCCATAATTGCTAATATAAAAAAGTAATAAATACTTTTTTATCAAAAAAATACACCCAGAGACTGACGCAGCCCCATTGATTATTAAAACTATTCTTTTGCAGCTTGGATAATTTGGTTAAATTTCAGTCCCCGGCTTTTGGCTTAATCATATGACAAAAGCTTTTCTGTTGCAGACCTGTACTTAGGTGTAAAGTATGGATGTATTTATAAATACACACTTACTTTAGAAAGAGTATCTCTTTAGGCTGATATATAGAGTAGACGAGTATTAAATGCTTATATAACCCATTTGATATTTTATTTAACTTACTACTAGCTTTTTGAGCATCAGCCATCTCAACAAAAGTTGAGCTTAACGTCGTTGCATTGCTAGATAGCACTCTGAAGCAACGATCAAAACTTTACTTTTCATTAGTCTCGATTATTAAGCTGTAACGGCTTTTTGGGCTTGTTTTCCAGTCCAGTTTTGCCATCGAGCGATCGCACGAGTTACGAGTTGAGGATCTTCATCCCCAGCAAAGCATACCCGTCCCATCTTTTCGCAAGCGATCAGCACTTCACCTTGCCCCAAAAAAGGCGCAACGACAAAACTATTTACACTGGTATACAAACTAATTAAGTACGCTACTATTGCTTCTACTCCATTGATACCAACGGGCTGTTGGGGTTTGACTATGGGCTGATGAGAAAAGAAGGCAACGTATATATTGCCTAGTATCAACTCATATCTGAAGGGCATCTGATGGCGGCTACAAAGCCCGTGAATATATCCTTCTAAGCACAGGACAGCAACAACACGCGCCTCGTCTATTAAGTAATCGAACTCCCAAGAAGATAAGGAACTTGCGATCGCTAGGGCGGCATGACCTGGAAGGCAATTTATAAATTTATCGCTAGAAGTATTCCCACAATAGACTAGATTTCGAGCTAATATCCACTCATCGTCGGTTTGTACCGTCGGTTGGTTGGCACTAGATGTTTGGCGTTCAACTTTCTGTGTATCTGTTTTGACCGCTAACTTAGCGACTTTTTTTGCTGTAACGTCTTTGAGCGCTACCAACTGCAATTGCTTTTGTTCAGCTTTAGCCTCAATTACTAGCTGAGTTTGCCGCTTGGCTTCTTCGTGTTCTTGTTTAGCGATCGCGGCTTGGGCTGCCATCGCTGCCTGTTTTGCTTTCTCAGCCTCTTTGCTTCCAGATCGTGCTACTTTAAGCAAGGCTGTAGAACTTTTGGCGACTGGTGTGCCTCTAATTACTTCTTTTACTTCTGGAACTATACTTCTGGCAATCTGTTTACCTAGTTGAAAGCTGCGCTGAGTGTATCCAGCTTCTTTAGCTAAATCAAAAGTAGTTTTTAGAGGTGGTGAAATAATTTCACCACCTTTGCGAGTATATTGATTTTCTCCTGGTTTTGCCCGCAACCCTAGTTTTTGCAGTAGTTCATCGCGCTCCAACCAGAGTTCGCTGCGCTCTAAAGCATCTAACTCGCTACGGATTAAATTTTCATCAATTTCTGCTAAACGGGCTTGTTCAACATTTTTACAGGGAATGATATTACATTCAATTTCCTTGAATCCTAGCAATTTATAGGCTGTCAGCCGATGAAGACCCGCAATCAATCTTAGTTCTTGGTCTAATACAATCGCGTTTAATAAACCATTAGTTTTGATGGACTCCATCAACTCAGCAACTTTTTCATCTTTAAGGGGACGGCGATTGATACCAATTGTAATTTGATCGAGAGCGATACTAGGCATACTTGCTTCTTTTTACCATAATGCTCAATATAGGCGATTCTTTGATTAGATGTATCGTAGATATTACGGAGGGTTTGCTGAATTAAGTATGCGTTAGGTAGAAAGCAAAATCGAAGGGATACAATTAGCAATCGAATTGAATAAATCTCTGGCATCAATGGAAGATTTGCCTCATTTCCCAGCCCCTTCTCCCAACTGTGGGAGAGAAATTTTAGCTAAAGGTTGTAGAATTTGTGACCTGGTTGTTTTCCAACTTGCACTATTTGACGACGCTAGGGTCATAACCTCCAGCGTCTTTTCTCCTTTTTAAAATGAAACAGCCCTGCTACAGAAGCAGGGCTGTTGATGTTGTCGCTAAATTATATTCGCCAATTTTTCTAACTCGTACAACGCCAAAAAAGACGACTCCTAATTGCTCTACTTGCCAGTTGATAGTTCCTTTAGCAATGATTCAACTTCTGTTTGTAGATGCATGAACTTGGCTTTACCTTGAGGATTCTCACTCCAATCTTCAATCACATTCAAGCTTCCAGCCAAAAAACCAGTCCGACAAGCATGGCGCTGAATTTTACCGCTCGATGTTTTGGGAATACTGCCAGTTTTAACCAGTGCTGTTGCATAAATTTGTAAAGAATGCTGAGCTGTTACAGCTTGCTGAATACTCTTTACTACTTCTTTTACATTTAGCTTACGTAGGTAATTGCGCTCTACTTCCTGAATAACTACTAAACGTTCTTCATTTTTGATATCTACTGTAAACGCTGCCCCACAACCAGGTCTTAGTGCTGGGTGGCTCTGTTCTACCGTCAGTTCGATATCTTGGGGATAATGGTTTTGACCGCGGACGATCAACAAGTCTTTAATCCTGCCTGTGATGAACAACTCGCCAGCTTGCAAAAATCCTAAATCTCCCGTCCGCAGAAATGGTCCCTCACCTGTAGCTAGATAAGCATGAAAATTCTGCTCTGTTTCAAGAGGTTTATTCCAGTAACCTTGAGCAACACTTGGACCAGACACCCATATCTCTCCCACTTGATTATCTAGAAGCGAGGTCAAGGAGTCAGGATCAACAATTAAAACTTTTTGGTCTAACCAGCTTTGACCGCAGCCGACAATTGCCCAAGAGTCTTCTTGTTCGCTGCTAGTCGCCATAACTTGATTGACTTCAAGCGCTGTCCTAGAAACTTGGCGAATAATTGGGTTAGCCGTTTTCAAGCCTCCAGAGACAAGCAAGGTGGTTTCTGCCATTCCATAGCAGGGGTGAAAGGATTCCTCGCGGAACCCACAAGATGCGAAAGTCGCGGCAAATTGCTTTAGTGTTTCGGCGCGCACAGGTTCCGCTCCGGTGAAAGCCACTTCCCAACTACTTAAGTCAAGATTTGCTCGTTGTTCTGGGGTAATTTTACGCAAACAAAGGTCATAAGCAAAATTAGGTCCGCCGCTAGTAGTAGCTTTATAGTGGGAAATAGCTTGCAGCCAACGCACTGGCTTTTGAATAAAAGCTAATGCTGGCATCAATACTATCGGCGCACCAATATACAGGGGTTGCAACACTCCGCCAATTAATCCCATATCGTGGTACGACGGCAACCAACTTACACCCATACTTTCGGGCGTATCACCAAAGCTTTTGTGGATTAAATCACAATTGTGCAAAATATTTCCGTGACTTACCATTACACCTTTTGGGGTTCCTGTAGAGCCTGATGTGTACTGAAGAAAAGCTAGAGTATTACTGGTAACAATTGGCTCTTGCCATGCGATCGCTAAATCGTCAGCAATATCATCTGTAAGTAACCACTGCAACTGACTTAATTCTGGATTGTCAGTAAAACGTTTTTGGATGTTGCTAAACCAGAGGTCAGTAGTAAGTGCGATCGTTGCCTGAGCATCAGTAATAATTGCCTGCAATCTACCCATACTTTGATTAGGTCGGGGCGGGTAGGCAGGGACAGCTACAACTCCAGCATACAAGCACCCAAAGAAGGCAGTAATGAACTCCAACCCTGGTGGGTAGAGCAACAAAGCATGAGAATTAGCAGCATTCATACTTTTTAACTTAACTGCTATTTTTCGTGCTTGTCTATCCAATTGCTGATACGTCAGAGTGCTTGTTTCTGTCTCCCCATCCTGCAAAAAGGTGTAAGCCGTTTGGTCGGGTAGAGTTTGCGCTCTGTAACACAGCAGCTCTATCAACGTTGAAAACTTGAAATCTTTTCCTGTTGAAGCATCGAAATAAACAGTCATATTCTACTCCCTGAGCAATGTTTGCGAATATTTGAGCCGCTATTGACTTAGCCTGCTTTTTTAAGGAAAATTGATAATTATTACTATAACTTCAGCTATCAAAAGCAGTTAATTTGTTTACTGTTCTAGTAATCCTTTTTATATTCTCATGATAAAAAACGGCTTTTTGTAGTGTGGCGAACTCTTTTTTCCATTCACTTAGCCATAATTTCATTTCCGAAGTTTTGATTTGCTCTCTTTACAGAGAAGGTATGCTATAAAGTAGCAAAAACTCAATCCTTCAACGGCTTTCAAGTATACTTTTTTCAAACAAATTTTAAGCTACCTTAAGTTTGCAACTTTTAATACCAAAAATTAAACCTTATAATTCTACTTTTGGCAGTGCATAATCTCCGAAAATCTAAACCTATTGATATATATTTTTTTAAGCAAGAAATATGTATGTAAGGACGATAAGGAGCAAAATTTACTTTCCTGCTTATTCTACTATAGAAAATGTTATAAGTATGACTTTGCTAGAAAGATATTAAAGAATAATTTACTATAGTCTTAGGAAACTTGTCTAGTTCTATTTGAGGATTTTACTAAACAAACACAACTGCTCGCTCATTTCCATTAAATATTAAACATTTTTTAATGCTTCCTCTTTAGATTCTCTGCCTTCTCACAACTGGTTAAAAAAATAGTAACAAATAATACTTAATAAAATTGGATTGATGTTTTACTATTAAAATAAACATCTGGCGTAAAAACTTACAATGAACGCTAATAATTAGATACTGCAAGGCATCTTTTACCACAAATCATTTAGCAATTCTATCCTTGCTGACTAAACCCATGCAAATTGATTAAGTAATATCCTCAGTAACTAAGTATTAAAATAGAGGTCAATTATACTGCTTACTCCGTATTAACTCTTAGCTTTTACTTTTGAGTTTTTATAAGTAATCGCTTCTTATTCAAGATTTTTTAATACAAATGCTACTGCTAGAAAAGCTCTAATTTTTTACTTGAACTTGAATTTCTTGCGGATCTTGCAGTAATTTTTCACTAGCTTAGAAGAAAATAGAGCAATTGCTTTAATAGTATAAGCGCTCTAGCAATTAGCTAATAAAAGCAAGTTTAAGTACAAAACTGTTGATTAAAGCTTGATAATTATTAAAATATTTATTTAGAGATTATAGTTTATTAATGGCTAATAACTACAATATTAGATATATTTTTAACATGACTGCAACTAAGCCAAAAAAAGCTAGTTTAATTGTTGCTTTTGCAGTTATTCTTAATTTTATTCAATTAGAATTTCAAGCAGCGCTATAAGACTACATAAAGCCTTGCAAGGTGACTTAGTTTTGATTATCTCTTGCTTTAATTATTAGGTTATACGAAGATTTCCTCTTAGCGACGTTTATGTCAAACATTAAGCTTTGATATTATTGCATCTGCTAGTTCTGCACATATTGGCTTTAAATATTGGCAGAACCTCTATTAGCAAGTATAGATCTTAACGCTCCTACAGGGTAGGATAAGGGCGGAAGGATAAAGCTTGCTTTTGCTTCCAAGTATTCCCTTCACACCTCACCGAATTCAAATGGAATGGCAGCTAACCGATGCGCAAAACTTGGCATTAATTGACCGTGAAATTGGCGATTATGGGTTTTCACCCGCTCAGTACGAAATAGTCCGACAGGTAATTTATGCCACTGGGGACGTTGAATATAAGTCTTTAATTCAGTTTAGCGATCGCGCATTGCCTGCCGGAGCCGCCGCTTTAGCTGCTCGTAGTACCGTTATTGTCGATGTACCTATGGTACAAGTAGGCATTACATCTCATATTCAAAAAACTTTTGCAAATCCCGTGTATTGCAGCGTAGATGCTCATAATTGGAGTCAAAAAGACCACTCGACTAGCACCGATTGGGAGATTGAAACTTTAGCTAGAAGGTATCCTGAAGCAATTTTTGTTGTCAGTCAAGGGCAAGCCGCATTAACAGCACTGTTGGAATTAATTGAAGGCGAAGAAATTAGACCCGCTTTAGTAATTGGTACACCCGCAGGATTTATTGACGTGGATGTAGCCAAACAACGCTTAAATGATTCCAACGTTCCCCACATTCGGATTGATGGACGCAAAGGCAGTGCAGTAGTAGCCACAGCCATTATTAACGCCTTGGTAGAACTAGCTTGGCAGGCTTATGGACATGACGACAATGAGGGCTAACTAAAAGCAAGCAATTTTTTGTAGGAGTAACTACTATAAACCTAGCAGAGCAAATCTACAGTACAACAGCGCTCAATTATGGTAGTAACAATCCCACAGACACGGCTCCTAAGTACCGAAGAACTGCATCAAATCAACGCTTACTGGCGGGCAGCAAATTACCTATCCGTCGGTCAAATATATTTGCTAGATAATCCTTTACTACGCGAACCCCTCAAGCTTGAACACATCAAACCCCGGCTTTTGGGTCATTGGGGAACAACCCCAGGGTTGAACTTTATCTACGTCCACCTCAACCGCCTGATTAAAGCCCAAGACCTGAACGTAATTTATATAGCTGGTCCCGGTCATGGTGGACCTGGAATAGTTGCGAATACTTATCTAGAGGGGACTTATAGCGAGGTTTACCCTCATATTTCCTCTAATTATGAGGGAATGCAAAAACTATTTAAGCAATTTTCTTTTCCTGGCGGCATCCCTAGTCATGTTGCCCCAGAAACCCCAGGCTCAATTCACGAAGGGGGGGAACTTGGATACTCCCTTTCTCACGCTTACGGCGCAGCCTTTGACAACCCAGATCTGATTGTTGCTTGTGTTATTGGTGACGGGGAAGCGGAAACGGGTCCCTTAGCTACTAGCTGGCACAGCAATAAGTTTCTTAATCCCGCAGGTGATGGCGCAGTTTTACCGATTTTGCACCTGAATGGCTACAAAATTGCCAACCCTACGGTGCTGGCGCGAATTAGTTATGAGGAATTAGAAAGCTTACTTATTGGCTACGGCTACAAGCCCTATTTTGTAGAAGGATCAGAACCGGAAGCCATGCACCAATTGATGGCACTAGCTTTAGAAAAAGCGATCGCCGATATTAAAGCAATTTGGCACGATGCTCGGACTAATGGCAATACAATCCGTCCCCAGTACCCAATGATTGTGCTGAAGTCGCCCAAAGGTTGGACGGGGCCCAAGGAAGTTGATGGCAAAAAAACTGAAGATTATTGGCGATCGCATCAAGTGCCTTTTGCTGAAATGGCAACTAAGCCCGAACACTTAAAGTTGCTCGAACAGTGGATGAAAAGCTACAAACCCGAAGAACTGTTTGACGCAAATGGGATATTAATGCCAGAACTTGCAGCTTTAGCACCCCAAGGAACCCGCCGTATGGGGGCTAATCCTCACGCCAACGGTGGATTGCTGCTTAAGGGTTTAAAGTTACCCAATTTTTCCGACTACGCTGTAGAAGTTGATAATCCGGGGACAGTAATCGCCGAAGCTACCCGCATTATGGGCGAGTTTCTACGCGATGTGATGAAGCAAAATCTTGAAAGCCGCAACTTTCGGGTTATGGGTCCTGATGAGACGGCTTCCAACCGCCTAAATGCTTTATTTGAAGCAAGCGATCGCACTTGGACGGCTCAAATCCTTCCCGAAGACGATCGCCTAGCGCCTGATGGTCGGATTATGGAAATCTTGAGCGAACATACTTGTCAAGGCTGGTTAGAAGGATATTTGCTCACCGGGAGACATGGATTTTTCTCTTGCTACGAGGCTTTTATCCATATTATTGATTCTATGTTCAATCAACACGCCAAGTGGTTGAAAACTACTCGTCATATTCCTTGGCGTAGACCCATTGCTTCGCTCAACTATTTGCTTACTTCTCACGTATGGCGACAAGATCATAACGGTTTTTCTCATCAAGATCCGGGCTTTATCGATCATGTGATGAACAAAAATCCAGAAGTGATTCGGGTGTATTTACCCCCGGATGCCAATACTCTGCTATCTGTAACCGATCATTGTTTGCGTAGCCGTAACTACGTCAATGTAATTGTTGCCGGAAAGCAACCAGCTTTGCAGTATTTGGATGTGGATGCGGCAATTAAGCACTGCACCACAGGGATTGGAATTTGGGGTTGGGCGAGTAACGATCAAGGGGTAGAACCGGATGTCGTCATGGCTTGTGCGGGTGATGTGCCAACTTTGGAGACTTTGGCGGCGGTGGATCTGCTTTACCAAAACTTCCCCGATCTTAAAGTGCGAGTGGTGAATGTAGTCGATTTAATGAAGCTTCTACCAGAAAGCGAACACCCGCACGGTTTGAGCGATAAAGATTTTGATTCTATCTTCACTCCAGATAAGCCAATTATCTTTGCTTTTCACGGCTATCCTTGGTTAATTCATCGCCTTACTTATCGGCGCACAAATCACCACAATCTTCATGTCCGGGGCTACAAAGAAGAAGGAACAACGACTACGCCCTTTGATATGGTGGTGTTGAATGAATTGGATCGTTTTAGCTTGGTAGATGATGCGATCGATCGCGTACCCAAACTTAAATACACCGCCGCGCACGTCAAACAGATGTTGCATGACAAACTGATCGAACACAAGCAATATATTACCGAGCATGGCGAAGATATGCCGGAGATTCTAAATTGGGAGTGGCGCTATTACAGTGGTTCTGAGGCAAAGAATACTCAGGCAAAAACTGATGCAGCTTCAAGTGATTCTACTCCTTCTCAAGAAGGTGGCGAAGGCGCAGCAAAGTCTGGTTCTTAGTTCGAGTTAAACCCCTTTCCTACACGGGAGGGGGAGCAACTTTTCATGGCGGATATTAATCGGATGAATGTTAAAAGTAGTGGGTTGGGTTAGCGGCAAAGTTGCTCTTTGAGATTAATTAACTGAACTTGGCGGCTAACAAATTCATCCGAGGAGATTCCGATTGAGCCAGTCTGTTCGTGGCGGCTCAAAGCGTCTAAAGCGCTGCTGCAATCGTTAACGGTTTGATTTATTTGATTTTGATATGCTGCTTTTTCCGACTGAATTTGACTTGCTGCTATTTCTTCAGAAGTTAGGTAAGTCGCAGTAGGCTCATTAGGTCTGGCAAAAATACTAGCAACCACAGCAAAAGCAAGTACCCCAAGAATTCCTCTGCCTAGCATTTGATTGATTTGTTTTTGCTCAGTTCTTGAGATGCCCGCCCCCCTAAAATAGAATTGTGCTTGTTTCTTTGAATCGCAATGTCTACTGTACTTAGCCATCTGTTTATCCTCAACTATAGCAATCCTGAATCATATGTGAAAATAGAGGAGTTAAGAATATACTTGAAGATAGATGTTGTTAAAGAACAGTCAAGTGGAAATAACAGCTCTGAGCGATTTCATCGATAGCAAGCGCGATCCCAGAGAACTAAAACGGGCGTTAGCAGTTCAAATGGTGATACAGAAGTATTCCTAT
>NZ_JBYCCV010000048.1:0-29098 GCF_057473825.1 Aliterella sp. E5.1 | reverse complement strand
CATATTTGAGTGCTTTCTCCAACATTTCTTTGCTTTCAGATATCTCCACTTGGAACGGACGACTCATAACTTTTCCTTTCCCCTTACACTTATGCTAATTTAGCGCACCTTCATTCAGAATTGGTATTACCATTAACAAAAGTCTCATTTATTCCACCAAAACTATTAGCTGCAATTGAAGTCCAAACAATTAAGTAGCCAACGATGACGTAGGACGATAAACCAAAAAGCAATTTGATTAAAACAACAAGATTACTGCTCATAGCGATCGCCAGCCCAAAAATACTGTTTGAATATTCATACTTTTTTAGTGAACTATTCCTATGGATCAAAATAACCCTAAGTTTGGGGCTGAGGCTTACCCCTTAGAGCAGCGAAAAAACTGGTATAGTCCGGTAGCTGATGCTTACAACCGAGTCAGACCGCGCTATCCTGAAGCATTAATTAATCGCATAATAGAGCTAACCCAACTTCCCCCAGACGCATCAATTCTCGAATTAGGTTGCGGTCCTGGAAACGCTACAGTTGCTTTTGCTCAAAAGGGTTACAAGTTGCTTTGCATTGAGTCAAGTGAGGCTGCGTGTCAATTAGCTAAACAAAACTGCGCCACTTATCCAAAGGTAGAGATTGCAAATACTATGTTTGAGGAGTGGGAGTTAGAAGCAGGGGGATTTGACGCTGTTTTGGCTGCAACTTCTATTCATTGGATTACGCCAGAAATTGTTTACCCCAAAGCTGCGGCGGCTTTGCAAAATAATGGGTTTCTAATTTTGCTATGGAATATGTCGGCTCAACTTCCCTATGAAGTTTGTCAGTTTTTACAGGAGGCTTATCAAAAATATGCGCCAGCTTTAGGGAAATATGAAGACAGAGAGATGCAAACCCAAAGCCTCAGAAAGCTTGGACAGATTGTTACTGATTCTGGTCATTTTGGCGGTTTAGTATCTGAACAAATAACGTGGGAAGTCACTTACAGCGTTGATGATTATTTGCTGCTACTAAATACTTATTCGCCCTATATAGAGCTAGAACCCCAGCAAAGAGACAATTTAGTTGCTTCTTTGAAGAAGACTTTAGAACAAGACGGCGCAAACAGCGTTCAACTTTCTTATCTCAGCGCTTTCCATCTTGCCCAAAAAACGCCGTAGAGTGCAAAAATTTTACGCAATACTGGAAGAAACAGAAGCTTTGAGCGAAATACTTAGGATGGAAATTCGAGCAGTTGATACACCACTACTAGAGTGGGCTGGAGATGCCCTCGCGTTGGGTTTATTTGAAGATACTGTAGAACAATCAGATGAGTTGACCCAGTTAGATGCAAAATTTGCTGGTGTGTTGAAGGAAGTAATTGCCGAGAATGAATTTAAGGGCAAAGACGGTAGCAGCATTGTAACTAGAGTCGGCGGTAATAGTTCGGTGCGTAAAGTTATATTAGTGGGACTTGGCAAACCAGATAAGTTGAAATTAGATAATTGGCGGCGGTGCGGAGCCGCGATCGCTAAGTTAGCTAAAAAAGAAAAGTGTCAAACTGTAGGCATTAGTTTACCTATCTGGAACAATGAGCCAGGATTGACCGCCGGAGCCATTGCTGAAGGAGTTGAGCTTGGTTTGTACCAAGATCGGCGTTTTAAATCGGAACCTGAAGAACAGACTTCTAACGTAGAAAGAGTCGATTTAATTGGCTTCCCAGGGCAAGAAAACGCAATTTCCCGCGCCCATCAAATCTGTTCTGGAGTAATTTTAGCCCGTCAATTGGTAACAGCACCAGCTAATACTGTAACGCCGATGAGTATGGCGCAAACGGCAGAAGAAATCGCCTCTGCCCACGGTTTGCAGCTAGAAATACTCGAACGTGAGGAATGCGAACAATTGGGTATGGGGGCATTTTTAGGCGTTGCCCAAGCGTCAGAAATGCCACCAAAATTTATTCACCTCACCTACAAGCCGGAAGGCACGCCCAAAAGAAAATTAGCGATTATTGGTAAAGGCGTAACCTTCGATTCTGGCGGTCTGAACATCAAAGGGGCAGGAAGCGGCATTGAAACCATGAAAATGGATATGGGCGGCGCGGCGGCGACTTTTGGGGCGGCTAAAGCAATTTCTCAACTCAAGCCAGATGTAGAAGTGCATTTTATTAGTGCTGTAACTGAAAATATGATTAGCGGTCGCGCTATCCACCCCGGAGATATTCTCACTGCCTCCAATGGTAAAACTATTGAAGTTAATAATACCGACGCTGAAGGGCGGTTAACTTTGGCGGATGCGCTGGTGTTTACAGAGAAATTGGGCGTAGATGCGATCGTTGACTTGGCGACGCTCACGGGGGCTTGCGTGATTGCTTTAGGCGATGATATTGCCGGCTTATGGAGTAGTGACGACGAAGTTGCAAATCAATTAGTGCAAGCGGCAGAAAAGGCAGGAGAAAAAATTTGGCGAATGCCAATGGAAGAAAAGTATTTTGAAGGGCTGAAGTCTCCCATTGCTGATATGAAAAATACAGGTCCTCGTCCGGGTGGATCGATTACAGCAGCTTTGTTTTTGCAACAGTTTGTCAAAGAAACTCCCTGGGCGCACATTGATATTGCTGGACCCGTTTGGGCAGATAAAGACAATGGCTACAACAGCGCTGGTGCTACAGGTTACGGGGTCAGAACCTTGGTTGATTGGGTAACTAGCTAGATTCAACTTTTTTTAAACAGGTGGGTATTGTAGCAATACCCACATTTTTCTTTACACATCAGGAGGAATTGCCCTTATTTGAGTTCTGGATGCGCGGCGGCGGGTGTGGGTGTACCCATTTGATTGATGGTAGCGATCGCTTGATACAATCGCCCCAGGTCGCGCTGGTTGAAGTGAAATATCAAGCGCGGGAGTTCCGCCGTTTCATCTTGCGCCTCTTGGGGTAAAGCAATACTTTTTTCAATCCGTCCTTTGACTAAAATATCGCCAAAATCAGTATTCAACTGCTCGACTTGGGCATCGGATAATTCAGTTTTGAGGCGAATTACTAATTTTTCTTGGACGTAACGGCTGGAATGATACACCTGATAAAAAGCGGTAATAGCGTTGCAAGCTACATCTAAGTTATCGGTGATGGTATAAAGACTAGAATCGTCTTTACTTACCAAGCCTGCTTTGACTAAATTCTTATCTATATAGGCGCTCCAGTCGTGCCAATAAGAGCCGCCGGGGCGATCGATTAAGATGAGCGGTACAGGTCCAAATTTTCCAGTTTGGCTTAAAGTCATACATTCAAAAGCTTCGTCTTGAGTGCCAAAACCACCAGGAAATAAAGCAACTGCATCGCTTTCTCTTAGCAAAAACAATTTGCGCGTGAAAAAATACTTAAAGTGAATTAATTTGCGATCGCCTTGAATAAAGGGATTTGCTTCTTGCTCAAAGGGCAACTGAATATTTAACCCAAAAGAATTTTCTTTTCCAGCGCCTTCGTTACCTGCCTGCATAATCCCACCGCCACCGCCCGTCATCACCATAAACCCTAGTTTGGTTACGCAACGGGCAAAGTCAGCCGCCATTTGATATTCGGGGGCTTCTGGAAGGGTACGTGCCGAGCCAAAAATAGTTACTTTGCGGACGTGGCGGTAAGTATGAAATAATTCCAACCCCCGTTCCATATCCGCTAAAGATGCTGATAAAATTTTCCAGTCTAGGCGATCGATCTCGCTATTAGCTAGGCGGACAACTGTTGCTAGGGTTTGCTGGATGAGTTGCCGATGTTGGAGATTTGGTAGCTGCTCAATTATTTGGGCAACATCTTTTAAGAGAGAATCAGTAGGATCGAAGGGGGGTAATGAATTCATGAGTGCCATTGCACAACTGGCACTCTATTGTACCGATTTTTGGAGTTTAGTTTGAAAGATTGCTTGATATGCCAATAAAAAGCACCTTGTATTCAATCAATACAAGGTGCGCCATTTAATTTATAGTTGCAACTATTTTTAAAGATATTTTTCCAAAGTATTAGCCAAAGTTGTCTTTGGTACTGCACCAACAACCATATCTACTCTTTGCCCACCCTTAAAAATCATCAGAGTAGGAATGCTACGAATACCGTATTGGCTGGCAACATTGGGGTTTTCGTCAGTATTAAGTTTGACAACTTTGACTTGACCATCGTATTGCTGGGCGATTTCATCAACTACCGGGGCGACCATCCGACAAGGACCGCACCAAGGGGCCCAAAAATCGACCAAAACCGGGACTTCACTATCTAATACTTCTTGCTTAAATGATGAGTCTGTAACTTGTACGGCTGCTGACATTCCTAGAAATCCTTACTTATTTTGTTTATTACTTTGCTAAAAATTCTATCATAGGGCAAAGCCTACATCTTATCTGCCAAGAGTGTATATTTAGACAGATTTTGTTTAATTATAACTTTGTGTGTCAAAGTTTTGTATTTATATAAATAAACTGCTTATCACATACATATTATTATATAACTTGTCAACCTCTAAGAGAGGAATTAAAAATTAACATATTGTTGTAGGTTAGAGTTTTTTCATTGATTATGTTTGCTGGCAAGTTTTATTACTTAAATTCATGAAGTAAGGTGATCGCATTTTAGGTAAGCAAAAAAAGTTTAGCGAGCGCACTTGTTAATCTTTGTTCAATAGTTTGCTGTTTGTACTATCGCTAATAGTTAAGTTAAGTGTAGTAAGTTCTTTCCAAAGTTAGTTAGTATCTGCGAACTTTAAACTCGCAAATAAAGTAGCAGTTAATAAATCTCCGACTGGCTAAGATCCGCTTAAATTGGTAAAAATTAGGTGAAGCCGATCTTGAGCAGTTTTTAAAGCTGATGTGGGGGTACTTTTTCCTAACAATACCGATTCTAATGCCCTACCTAAGCTTTCTGATAAGCGACTGTAACGCGGAAAAATTGGACGCGATCGCCCATACTTTGCCTGGTCTAAAAATACCTTAACTGCGGGCTGTGCGGCGACAAAGGTTTGGTATTGTTTACTTTGTCTTGCTTGGATATTTACTGGCAAGTAGCCAGTATTAATTGCCCATTGAGTTTGAAATTCTTCCCCGATCGCAAATTGGGCAAACTTTAAAGCGGCGGCTTCTTGTTTGGGATTGGACTTAAAAACAAACAGATTCTCGCCTCCAATTGCGGTGGCAGGCTTTGATTTGGCTGGGATGGGAAAAACCCCAAAATCTACCCCCGTTGCCTTCAACTGCCCTAAAGTCCAAGATCCAGTAATTTGCATTGCTACTTTGCCAGCCAAGAAGTTGTCAATTTCAAAACCTCTTTCTGGTAGAGATAGTATGGCGGAACCATCTGCAACTAAACTACGCCAAAATTCTAAAGAAGAAATTGCGCCTTCATTGACAATTGCGGGTGTTTGGTTATCATTGGCTACCAATTCGCCGCCACCACTCCACATAAAGGGTAGCCACAAAAATACAGCAAATTCCCCTTTCCCTAAAGGCAAAAATATCCCGTGTTGGTCTGGGCGGCGATCGCCGTTTGTGTCTATAGTCAATTTACGCGCTACTTGACGCAATTCGTCCCAAGTTTGAGGCAAGTCGCTAATTCCTGCGGCTTTAAATAAGCTAGGGCGATAAAATATGCCTACATTATTTGTTGCAAAGGGTACTGACCAAGTATGTCCTCTATACTCCATTGACTCGAATAATGCCGGATCGATTTGGCTAAATTCTGGTAATTCTGCTAACCAGTTTTCTAAAGGACGGATGGCATTTAGTTCGACTAATTGCCCAGTGAGCGTAGCATTAAACCATAACAAATCTGGGGGGGCATTTCCAACTACTGCTGCCAATATTTTGGGTAGTTGCTGTTCGGCTTGTCCTACATATAATGATTCTACTTTGATATCTGGATGCTGTTGGTTGAATTTGTCTACTAGCTTTTGTAATACGTCGCGGTTTGGTGGTGGGTTCACTCCTTGCCACAGGGTTATCTTAGTTATATCTGTTTGTTTGGGTATTTCGATGGAGTTTTGACATCCACTTGAAAATAACGTTGCTGTAAGTAATAAAGGGAGGATTTTTGTTTGGAGTTTGCGGAATAAATTGAACCAATCTTTAAGATGTGGGTATTTGATATTATTTATGCTGAAGAAATTTCTGTTAGTTTTTGTAGTATTTATTTTTAGCACAATTATTTTTACAGGCTGCAATGTTAATAAACACGCAAATAAAGATGGTGTTGTTACTATAACTCTTAGTGGCTGGAGTAATTTATTAGAAAAACAGCTTTTGCAACAGGTAGTTGAGGAGTTTGAAGCGCTTAATCCAACAATTAAAGTTAAGTACGATGCGATCGCCGATCAGTATATGGATGTACTCAAAACTAGGCTAATTGGCGAAACTGCGGCGGATGTGTTTTATCTCGATGCTTTGGAAGCCCCGGCGCTGATTTCTCCTGGCGTACTTGAACCATTAAATAATTATATAAAAGCTGATTTTGACTTGCAAGATTTTGCCCCAAGTTTACTTAAGGCTTTTGAACGCGATGGGGTAATTTATGGTTTGCCTAAAGACGTTTCTACTTTGTCACTATTCTATAATAAAAAAGCTTTGGCTGCGGCGGGGTTTACTCAACCACCTATTACTTAGGACGAATTGCTTTGCTATGCTAAAAAACTGACTATTGATAACAATCGAGATGGCAAAATCGAGCAATATGGTTTTGGTTTAGCGCCAGAATTGGCTAGGCAAGTTTATATAATTGAGGCTTTTGGCGGTAAGTTAGTTGACGCTGATAATAAAGCTGCTTTTGCTTCGCCAGAAAGCTTAAAAGGTTTGCAATTAATTGTCGATCAATACCTTAAAGATAAGTCTGCGGCGCAACCATCAGATGTTGGTACGGCTTCTGGTGGAGAAATATTTGGACAAGGTAAAGCGGCAATGGTAATTGAAGGTCCTTGGATTATTTCTTATTTAAAAGAGACGTTTCCAAGTATTGAATATGGAGTTGCTGAAGTACCAACAATTGCTGGTATGAAAGGGACGATGGCTTACACTGTTGCCTATGTAATGAACAAAAAATCGCCGCACAAGGTAGCAGCCTGGAAGCTGATTGCTTACCTAACTGGAAAAGATGGCATGACAGCTTGGACAAAAAATGGTTCAGCGCTGCCTACTCGCGTGTCTGTTGCTAATAAATTAAATTATGACGATAATGCTTTATATGCACCGTTTGTTGTTGGTGCTGACTATGCCACTATTTGGCAAGCAGGGGAATATTTACCTTTGATCCTAAATAATTTTAACAATCAGTTTGTTAGCGCTCTAATTGGCGAACAATCTTTAGCAAAGGCGATGCAAAAAGCTCAAATAACAGCCAATAAAGAAATCGAATTAGCCCAATAAGTGCAGCATGGTAAATACTTTTAAAAAATCAGGCAAGCAATTTAAAGAGATAGTTAGTGCTTATATCTTTATGAGTCCTACAATTATTATTCTCTTAGTTTTTTTGGTAGTGCCGATTTTATTTGCCGTCGGGCTTTCGTTGTATAAAGTGCAACCTTTAGGCGACATTAGTTATGCTTTTAGAGGGTGGAGAAACTTTTTTCGGCTTACTCAAGATGAACGAGTTGCGATCGCACTTAAAAATACTGTTGAATACGTGGCAATTGTTGTGCCTATTCAGACAATTTTGGCTTTAGGTTTAGCGTTGGTATTAAATGCCCAAATTAAAGGCAAAAATCTATTTAGAGTTTTATTCTTTTTACCAACAGTTACTTCTTCTGCCGTGTTGACTCTAATTTTTATGTGGATATGTAACTCTAATGGGTTGCTAAATAATTTCTTGGCTTTTCTACATTTACCTACTTACAATTGGCTAGGAGATCCAAACGTTGCCCTCAAAGCAATTATGCTAATGAATATTTGGTCAACGGCTCCTTTATTTATGGTAATTTATTTGGCAGCAATGCAAGATATACCCCAAGCTTTGTATGAAGCGGCTACTATCGATGGCGCTAGTTGGTTAGATAAGTTTGTTTGCATTACCTTACCGTTTTTAAAGCCAATTACTTTTTTTATAGTTGTAATGGGTATTATCGGCACTTTTCAATTATTCGATCAGTCTTATATATTTTCTCGCGGTTCTGGTGGTCCCAATAATTCAACTTTAACGGTTGTATTATTGATTTATCAGTATGCTTTTAAAAACTTAGATATGGGTTATGCTGCGGCTTTGGCTTTGCTGCTAACTTTGGTAATTATGACTGTAACTTTGCTCCAGCGCTATTTCTTTAAAGAAGAAAGCTTTGATTAATTATGCGGCGTTTTTCAGCAATTAAATTGTTTTTATATTCAGCTTTAGTTTTATATGCAATTATTACTGTTATTCCTTTTGCGTGGGCGCTTTCTGCTTCTTTCAAACCCTTGGCAGAAATTGTCGGCGGCGGAACTAGCTTTATCCCGCAGCAGTTTACTCTAGCAAACTACGAACAAATATTTAGTCAAGAACCATTGTTTGGACGCTGGTTATTTAATAGTGTTGTAGTAGCTGTAAGTGTAACTACTTTTAATTTACTATTTAACTCAATGGCTGGCTATGCTTTAGCAAGGCTGCATTTTCCGGGAAATAAGTTTTGGTTTTTCCTAATTTTGGCAGTTTTAATGATTCCTGGACAAATTACCTTAATTCCTACTTTTTTGATTTTAAAAAATTTAGGATGGTTAAATTCCTACCAAGGTTTAATTGTCCCAAATATTATTAACGCAACTTTTATATTTATGATGCGACAATTTTTTATTAGTTTTCCTAAAGATTTAGAAGAAGCCGCAGCTTTAGATGGATTGGGACACTTGGAAACGTTTTTTCAAATTGTTTTACCTCTGGCAAAACCTGCACTAGCTGCCCAAGCAATATTTGTATTTATGGGTGCATGGAATAATTTTTTATCCCCATTAATGATTTTGTCCGATTCAACAATGTTTACTCTACCTTTGGGTTTAAATATCTTTAAAGGTCAATATATAAGTTACTGGAACTACATAATGGCAGCTTCAATGATGTTTACTTTACCTGCCTTGGCTATATATGCGTTTTTTAACCGTTACTTTATTCAAGGCGTAACTTTTACAGGTGGTAAATAAGTCAAGGCTAGAAATTGCTACTCCTGACTTAACTATGGCTGCTATAGTGAAAATAAAGAAATGTAACAATTCGTATGTAGTCCAATGGTACGGCTTGATTCTCCTCCCACCTCCGCAAAACTACCTCTAACCTATGATTATGATTTAGCGATCGCAGGTGGTGGCATTATTGGCTTAACTTTAGCTAGTGCGTTGCATAATTCTGGGCTAAAAGTAGTCGTAATCGAAGCAAATCCTCAATCTACAGCCGCCGCCAAAGGGCAAGCTTACGCCGTTCATCTCCTCTCAGGACGCATATTTGCAGGGATTGGCGTATGGGACGAGATATTGCCGCAAATTGCTCATTTTAGTCACGTTCAGCTTTCCGATGCCGATTATTCCCAAGCAGTCAACTTTGAAACTACCGATTTGGGTACAGAAGTTTTGGGCTATGTAGCCGAACATCAGGCGCTACTAAAGCCTTTACAGGACTTTGTAAGCAAGTGCGATAATGTTACCTATTTGTGTCCCGCACAGGTACTAGAGACTCAATATCAGCCCTCTGGAGTAGAAATTAGCTTGCAGATCGCAGAGGAAATAAAAACTATCCGTACCCGCTTGATTGTCGCCGCCGATGGGGCAAAGTCGCGGACTCGTCAAGCGGCGGGAATTAACACGCGCGGTTGGCAATATTGGCAGTCGTGTATTGTTGCTTTTGTTAAGCCAGAAAAGGGACACAATAATACAGCCTACGAAAAATTTTGGAGTAGCGGACCTTTTGCGGTTTTGCCTTTACCAGGGAATCGCTGCCGAATTGTGTGGACTGCACCCCACGCCGAAGCAAAAGCATTAGTTGCATTAAATGACGAGGAATTTTTAGCCGAACTTACTAGGCGCTATGGCGCACAAATGGGCAAACTGGAATTAGAAGGCGATCGCTTTGTTTTTCCCGTACAGTTGATGCAGAGCGATCGCTATGTTTTGCCTCGACTTGCTTTAGTGGGCGATGCAGCCCACTGTTGTCATCCCGTCGGCGGACAAGGTTTGAATATGGGTATCCGCGATGCGGCGGCTTTGGCGCAGGTATTACAAAAAGCCCAAACCCAAGGGGAAGATATTGGCGAACTAGCAATTCTCAAACGCTACGAAAGTTGGCGCAAGCAAGAGAATCTGACAATTTTGGGGTTTACCGATTTATTAGATCGAGTGTTTTCCAACAACTTTTTGCCCGTAGTAATAATTCGCCGCATTGGTTTATTGATGTTGCGCCGAGTACCGCCGATTAAAGTATTTGCTTTAAAACTAATGACTGGGTTAAAAGGACGCACCCCAGAAATCGCCCAGCGACTTTAGTTACTTTTAATTATGTCTAACTCGATAGCGGACTAGCTTGCGCACTTCTTCAAGAGATAAGCCCAACTCTTGCGCGATCGCGTATTCGACTTGACTAAATTCTGTTACCGGAAACTCAAATTCTAATTTTGTGAGTACAGGATTGGTATTTTTGACTTGAACTTGAGTAAAACCTTGGGCTTTATCAATTTCCGCTTTAATTACAATAATAGTGAGCGACAGCTTTATTTCTAATTGAGTATCTGCTTCTAGCTGCGCTACAGTCCCATAAGGACGGCTCAATATTTGATCGGTGGTCAAATCGCTACAGTACCAAAATATTAGCCCCAAAACAGGCAAAACTAGCCAAAAACGAGGTATAGCCATAAATAATAGTATTTATCAAAATTCTTACTACTGGAAGACGTGCAAATCGCTCTGGCTTATCTAGTATAAAAAGATTGGGAAAAGAGGAGTCGCCCAGCATGAGAATTTTAGTGGTAGAGGACGATCCCGCTCAATTGGAACCATTACATACAGTTTTATTGCAAGCAGGACATATTGTTGACGCTTTAGAAGATGGAGAAACGGCTCAATGGATGCTGTCGCAAAAAGAGTACGATTTGCTAATCTTAGACTGGATGCTACCTAAAGTTAGTGGTTTAAGCTTGTGTCGTCAGTATCGAAAGTTGGGTAAAACTTCGCCAATCCTCATGCTAACTGCTAAAGATACGACTACAGATAAAGTTGTTGGTTTAGACGCGGGGGCGGATGATTATTTAGTTAAACCCACGGATTTAATTGAACTACTAGCACGGGTAAGAGCGTTAGGCAGGCGATCGCCAGTGATGCAAACTGATACTCTGACAATGGATGAATTGCACCTCAACTTGCATACTTTGATGGTAGAACGGGAAACTACTCAAGTACAGCTTACGGCGCGGGAGTTTCAGTTACTAGAGTATTTTTTTCGTCATCCAGGGCAAGTTTTGAGCCGCGATCGCATTGAATACGCTTTATGGGAATGGGGTACAGAACCGGAAAGCAATGCGGTAACTACTTTAGTTAAGCGACTGCGCCAGCGCCTGCAAGAAGTGGATGCAACCGATTGGATTGAAACTATTTACGGTATGGGTTATCGCTTCAAAGCTCCTCATGTTCAATCGTAGCCGTCGAAACTTGGCTTGTTGGTTTACTTTGTCTATGGGCAGCATTGTAATTATTTTTGCGTCCTTAATTTATTACATTGAAGCTGTAGACCAGTTAGAAACAACCGATCTCCTACTCTACAAAAAAGCTAGAGTAATGGCAGCTAATGTCAAGCATCAGTTTTATAAAAATCAAAAACAAGTAAATCTAGAAAATGTCCCTCTGCTAGGCAACAATCCCGAATCATTGAATAGTGCGGTGACTTACGCCCGGTGGTACGACGAGAAAGGAATTTTGGTGCAGTTTTTTGGGACGACTCCCCCAGAAAAGCTCCAAAAGATCTCAGAATTTAAAACAATTAAGGCAACAAGAAATCGCGACTGGGTACGGCAAGTAACGTTACCCGTGCGTCAAAATGATTTGCTGATTGGTTACGTTCAAGTTGGCATCACCTTGACAACTGTTCGAGAAACATTAGATCAGTTGCGCCTAGTTTTAAGTTTGGTAGTGCTAGGAACTTTAGGGGCGATCGCTCTTGTGGGGTGGTTTTTGGGGGGGCTTGCAATGCAGCCAATTCGTCAATCTTACGAGCAATTGCAGCGCTTTGCGGCGGATGCTTCTCACGAGTTGCGTACGCCTTTAGCTGTGGTTCTTAGTAATGCTCAAGTCGGTTTGCTTGCGCCTCCCGGTGACAATTCTCAGCAAAGTCTGCGGTTTGAGAAAATTGTTGATGCTACTAAATTGATGAGTTCCCTGGTAACTCAATTATTATTTCTAGCGCGTCATGAAGGAAAGCTAACCCCAGAAGCCCTATCAAACTTAGATTTAAGGCAATTATTAATAGATGTAGTAGATAACTACAAACTTCAAGCTAAAGCTACAAAGCTAAATTTTATTAGCCACTTACCAGCGCAAGCGGTGGAAGTAAAAGCTGATGCAAATTTGATTCGTCAAGCAGTAATGAATCTACTCAACAATGCTTGCAAATATACTCCTGCTGGCGGTACGGTGCAGTTAAAGCTATCTACTCAAGCCCATCAAGGAATAATCCAAGTCATCGATAGCGGTGCAGGCATTTCTAAAGAACATTTACCGCATATTTTTCAACGATTTTACCGCGTGGATGAAGAACGTACCAAGGGGAGCGGTGGTTTTGGGTTGGGGCTTGCGATCGCCGAGCAAATTGTGAAAGCTCACAACGGGCAAATTAGTGTTAGTAGCAAGCTTGGAAAAGGTTCAACTTTTCAAATCAGACTACCACTTAGTTCAAAATCTTAAGTTTTTGTCACTTTTTCGTCACATTTATTGTTCACTATAATAAGTATCAGGTTGAATACTTATTATTTTCAATCTGCTGAGTCATTAAGCGATTAAAGCTTAATTAGCCTAGTGATTTAGTTGAAAAATTATTAAAGTTTTACATCTATCTTTAGTATTACTTTAGCAGTAAACATCAACTAAATCAAAAATGTTATTGTCCTCAATCTTTTGTTAGTTTATCAGCAGGGAGACACCACTAATATGAGCTTAAAAAAATTTTATTTGGTAATCGGTATGACTACCGCGTCGGTATTTTTAGTCGGATCGGCTCAAGCTCAGACTACAGAATCTGGCGATCGCAATACGTTGATAATTGCTGAAAATGTAGATGCCATTGCACCAAGTTTTGACAGTAAAGATGCCAATTATGATTTTATGGCTCAACTTTCTGCACCCCAAGAAACTACACAAAGTGCGCCCTTAGATAACACTGTACCGACCGACGGGACGACGCAAACAGCACCCTTCGATAACACTGTACCGACCGACGGGACGACGCAAACAGCACCCTTCGATAACACTGTACCGACCGACGGGACGACGCAAACAGCACCATCGGATGGAACCCCAACAACACCATCATCAGAGCCAACACCACCACCATCGGATGGCAGTAATCCACCCTTTGGTGGAGTTAATCCTGGTAGAGCTACTCGCTCTGGTTCGAGTTATATAGGTGTTGGTGGCAACATTGGGATCGGCGGCGACACAGGGATAGGAGAAGGTTCTTTTAGTGTCCTAAGCAAAATTGGTTTAACGCAAAACTTGTCTGCAAGACCTTCAATCTTACTTGGCGATAATGTAACGGTTTTGTTACCTGTAACAATAGATTTTCCTACCGAAAGTTTGGAAATAACTAGATTTAATGTAGCCCCTTATATTGGCGGCGGCGCAATAATTTCTACAGGAGATGATAGCAATGTAGGAGTATTGCTAACAGGTGGTTTAGACGTACCTATAAACCCCCAATTTACAGCAACAGCCGGAGTAAATGTCGGGTTTGTTGATGGAACAGACGTAGGGGTAGTACTTGGAGTTGGCTATAACTTTTCAGGACTTTAAAGCTTAAAGCAACTATCTCAAACCCTACTGTCACTTTTTAGTCACATTTATTTGCAAAACTAATTTCAAGTCAAAATGCTGAGGGAAGTAGCAAGTATTGAGAAATTTGGCTAGGCAAATATTAAGTCAGCGATCGCATTTTTTATAGCTGGCGATCGCAATTTTCTTATGTGTAGGAGAATTACAGCATCCCATAGCAGTCTTAAACAACGGTAGGTGGAATGACACAACGACGTGCAGATCGTGGTTTAAACGAGCAAGTTGTAGTTTTAGGTGAAGTAGCCGCCCCCAAAAGTGCGATCGCTCTTGGCGATGCGTTGGCGCTAATTGTCGGTTTGGTAATTGGGGTCGGCATTTTTCAAACGCCGTCGATAGTTGCCAACAACTTGGGTAGTAATTCGGCGGTGCTATTAGCCTGGTTTTTGGGCGGTGTCATGTCTTTAATTGGCGCTCTTTGCTACGGCGAATTAGCTACTGCCTATCCCCACGCTGGCGGCAATTATCATTACTTCATGCGTGCTTTTGGCTCTGGTGTTGCTTTCCTGTTTGCTTGGGCGCGAATGGCAGTAATTCAAACTGGCTCCATTGCTACGGTAGCTTTTGTTTTTGGCGACTATGCCTCCCAATTATTGCGGCTTGGCGACTACTCGCCATCTATCTATGCTGCTTTTGCCGTCATCTTGTTGACAATTCTAAATATTGTCGGTATCGAGCAAGGAAAGTGGACGCAAAATTGGTTGAGTATAGCTAAAATCTTTGGCTTGCTATTGGTGATTCTAGTAGGGGCAGTTTTTATTGCTCCCTCCTCACCCCCTGTATCTGCCCCCGCTACCACCGAAACCAACTGGGGTTCGGCAATGGTTTTTGTGCTGTTTTCCTTTGGCGGCTGGAATGAAGCAGCTTATATATCTGCGGAGTTGCACAACGTCAAACGCAATATGGTGCGGCTGTTGATGTGGAGTATTGGCATCATTACCGCCATTTATTTGTTAATCAACTTTGCCTACATCCATGGCTTGGGATTAACTGCCATGGCACAATCGGAAGCTGTAGCGGCAGATTTGATGCGTAGCGCTTTTGGAGAACCAGGAGCGCTATTTATTAGCTTGCTAATTGTGATCGCAACTTTGGGAGCAACTAACGGCAACATCTTTACTGGCGCTCGGACTAACTACGCTTTGGGACAAGATTTTCGCTTATTTTCTTTTTTGGGACACTGGAAATCTCGCTCTAATACCCCAAAAAATGCCCTACTCGTCCAAGGTGCGATTACTTTAGCTTTGGTAGTGCTTGGTAGTTTCACGCGCCAAGGTTTTACAACGATGATAGATTACACTGCCCCGGTTTTTTGGTTCTTTTTTCTCTTAAGCGGAGTGTCGCTATTTATTTTACGCGCTAAAGAACCTCAAACTCCCCGTCCTTTCCGCGTCCCCTTTTATCCTGTTACGCCAATTTTGTTTTGCCTAATCTGCGGCTATTTGCTCTATTCCAGCCTGGTCTATACAGGTATTGGGGCGGCTTTTGGCGTTGCCGTTGTTGTTGCTGGTATTCCGCTCTTGTGGTGGTCTTCCTATCGGCATTAGTTGAAAGAACTTGAACTTATTACGAGGAAAAATTATGCAGTTACGAAAGTTATTGTTAGTAGCGCTTGGTGTTAGTAGCTTAACTATTGCTGGTTGCGACCAACAGCGCGATTTTAATGCTCAAGCTCAACAAAGCCCTGCTACTACGATTGAAACCCCTGCCTCTACTGAAACTCCTGCCTCTACTGAAGTTCCCGAACGAGATCCTGATGTTCCTTATGTACCAACACCAAATGAAGTTGTAACTCAAATGTTACAAATAGCCAATGTAAAAAAAGGTGATGTTCTCTACGATCTTGGTAGTGGTGATGGGCGAATTGTGATTGCAGCAGCCCAAAAATACGGTACGAGGGGGGTAGGAATAGATATCAACCCCGAACGAATTAGCGAAGCTAACGCCAATGCTCGTGCTGCAAAAGTAACCGATCTCGTCCAATTTCGTCAGCAAGACTTATTTAAGACCGATTTGAGCGAGGCTACAGTAGTTACACTTTATCTGTTGCCAGATATTAATGTTAAGCTGCGTCCTCAGTTGTTTAAGCAACTCAAACCAGGTACGCGCATCGTGTCTCACGATTTTGATATGGGTGAATGGAAGCCAGAGCGGGTTGTCCAAGTCCAAGGTCCAACTCGTCAACACACTGTCTATTACTGGGTTGTACCTAAGACTATTCCTGCTAATTTAAAGTAGATAAATTAATTGCCAGGGTAGACAGGTTTTGTCTACCCTAACTTGTCTCTATCTAACTTGTACTTCGTCTGCAAAACTAGCTTTACGCACAAATTGAAACGCTCCAGCCACCGAACCCCAAATATGTTCGTTGGTTTCTAGCTCTCGCCCCCGGTCTAAACTAATAAATCTATCCTGGTCAATTTCAAATTCGCTATCTAAATAAGTTTTTTTGTCTTTGCGAAAGACAATACAACCTTTCCCTGGTTCGACAACGCCCTTAAAAGCTCTACCAGTCCAATCTACAAGCATATTGCAGCCTGGTAGTTTTTCTAAATGCGCCGCAGTCAAAGCGTTGAGACATTCTTTTTGGCGCGATGCGCCGTAAAACTGCTGTTCTTCCTTAACGGTATAGTTTTCAATCTCTATGCGATCGCCTGTTACGATCAGTTTCAGCACTCGGACTCGATAGGGAGTGTTGAGCATATAATCATAAGCTTGCTCGATATAAAAACTGACTCCTGACAGCAGTTCTAGGGGCAAGGGGCGCATACATACGCGAATGTGAGCAAAAAAGGGCGGGTTGTCAAAAGCTTGTTGCTGATTGCTAAAATCGGCTGCCATCCATCGGGCTAAAGTTGTGATATCTGTAGAATGAGTCATTTGATTGAAAATGCAGTTATTGATGTCTAATTTTTGTATTTTAAAGCTTGTGGTCTAGCCTTTTTTCAGGATAATTTTTTGCTTTTGTGCGTCAACTTATTTAAGCAATTCACGCCTCCAACTACTACTTATGGACTCAAGCCCCCACCAGCTATACAAACAAAATTTTGGTCAAAGCTTGGTGCTAAAACTCCTGATTGGCGCTACTTTTTGGCTAGTTAGCAGTACAAATGCGATCGCCGCACCTGCGACTCCTCCGGCAGAATTTCCGGTTAATCCTTTAGAAATTAAGACCCCAGATCCGCTTTTACCTTCTCCTTCACCTAGTCCAGAGGAACAAAAAAACTTATCGGCGGCGCTGGATGAATTAAATACTCAAGCTCAAACTAAGTTAAATGCGGGAGATAAATTAGGGGCTTTTGAGACTTGGAATCGAGAATTGAGATTGAGGCGGGTGTTAGGGTTTTTAGCAGAAACTCAGGCGTTAGGGCGCGTAGGCGCGATCGCTTGGGCGGAAAACGAACGCTATCAGGTGCAGGTAATTACTCAACGCTTAGACGTAATTTCGCAGCAAGTGAAGTCAAGTGAGGATTTGCAGCTATTAACAGCTTTGGCTTCGGCTTTCGAGCAAGTGCGAGTACCAAAATCAGCTTTGGCAGTTTATAGCCAAATTTTAGCAATTCAACAGCAACAAAATAGTACCGCCGCCGAAGATACGCTGCAAACTATTGCCCAATTACATTTAAGTTGGTTCGATTATCCGCAAGCCGTGGCTAGTTACAACCAGTTGCTAAGTCTTGCTAAAGCTAAGAGCGATCGCCCTGGAGAATTAGCTTATTTGCGACAGTTAGTTTATATTTACGATCAATCGAAGCAACGCCAGCAAGCAGTAGCAGCTAAGCAACAGTTATTAGCCCTTTACCAGCAAGAAAAGTTACTTACAGCAATTCCAGCATTGCATTTAGCGATCGCTACTGATTACGAAGTATTGGGACAATTAGAACAAGCTTTTGCAAGTTATCAGCAAGCGTATACTTCTGCTTGGGCTTTACAGCAGTTTTTTCAAGCGGGAGATGCGCTCAGAAAATTAGTTGCTTTGTATCGTTCGCAAGATCAAATCGACGAGGCTTTACAAACAAGTAGGATTCTTTTGCAAGCTGACGAGCAAGCTGTAAACTTATACGGGATGATGAATACTTACGACCAAATTGGGCAAATTAATCTTAAAAAAGGTAGTTATCCCGATGCTTTGGCTGCGTTTCAAAACGGGCTGGAGTTAGCAAAACAACTGCAATATCAAGAAGATTATTTTAGCCAGCAGATTGCTTTGGTAGATAAGCAAATTCCCAAATAGTGAAGACTAGATTTAGTCTAGGAGAGGGGCGAATTTAGACTTCTTAGTAATTGGATAAGGCTGCGCCGTATAGTTTGGCTCCATCAAAATTTGCTCCAAATACTGTAGCACCATCCATGTCTGCGTTGTAGAGCTTGGCACTACTAAAGTTAACGCCTGTAAGATTGGCTTCATTAAAACTAGCGTCTGAAGCAAAAGCATTGAGTAATATTGCTTGTTTGAGATTAGCGCCTGTTAAGTCTGCGCCCTCCAAGTTAGTATTGGCAAGATTAGCTTGCTGCAAATTTGCATCCCTCAAGTCTGCGCCGATTAAGTGAGCGCTACTTAAGTCCGCTCCTTGTAAGTCGCATTTTCGACATTGATTTGTTTCTAGCAATTGCTTAACATGAGCGGGATTTTCTGCTTTTACTGGAGCTAGTAAACAAATTGTACTGATGATTGCAGTAGTAGCTGTAATTAACAGTTTCATTTTTTTACCTCAAGATTTATCCAGGTTTATATAACCTTCTATTAATAGAATGACTTGATTAATAAACTTTTACATCCTACAATCGACAGAATTAGAAGGAGTAATTTATCTAAAATCAGTCTTAAGTCAGAAAACTTTGCCTACCTTTGGGTACTTGCTATTAATTTAAAAATTGAATTTACTAAGCAACGTATCTGCGCCCTAGAAACAACTTAAGCGATCGCACTTTCGTCAATACTACTCGCTCCTCATAATTGCTAGATAAATAGCCAAAATCTAACCTATACAAAGAAACAATTAGTTAAAGTCTTCCAACTTTAACTAATTGAGGGTTACTACCCTTGTGCCTACTAGCCTAAATTATTGAAATTAAAACCGATAAGCTGCACCAGCTTGGAAACTTACCGCCGAGGCTGGGCTGTTTTCGTAAGCCTTAATTCCTAATTTGGCATCAGTGTAAAACATGATGTTTTTGGTTACTTCTGTTTCTAAACCCGTAGTCAGTACGACTGAATCCTTGTTGCCTAAAGGTGTTGGTTTACCGTTGGCTTCGACAAATGAATAGCCTGCACCCAAGTAAGCATTGGCTCTATTAGTAACAGGAATATCGTAGGAAATCATCGGCATAATAGCGCTGGTTTCATTGCTAAATAAAATTGCTCCCCGCGCTGAAACTGGTGTATTGGGAATTGCTAAGCGTCCTTGAATATTGCCACCAAATGTTGCCGCATCTCCATTTTTTCCGCCATTAGTAACCCCTGTGGCAATCCCTGCACCCAAATAACTTGCTCTAGTCCCTGAAGGCTTGGCTGAGGCTGTTTGTGCAGATAATACGGGAACAATTAACAAGGCAGATAATGCTGCAATCTTGACAGATTGTTTAAAAAATGATTTCATAATTATTAGTTTGTTGCTTTCATATTTCTAGTCGCATAACTATTTAAAAATGTTCCAACTATGTTTAAATTATCTGTTGAATAAAATCAATTATTTATTAACAATATTAAGGACAAAAAAGTAAATTATATAGACTGTTTCTAAACTGTCACAACATTAATCACTAACAATTGTCACAACATTAATCACTAACAATTAAAATACGCCGTCAACCTGAAATTTTAATTTCAGGTTGACAGTAATATTGCCAGCGATCGCATTTATTTAAAGGTGCTTAGCTCTGAGCCTATGGTTTCAAATCGAGCAAGCCTTTTTCTTTGAGCTTGGGATTGAAGCGCATTTGCATTTTTAAGCCGCGCTCCTCTAATTGTGCTAGTATTTGCTGCTCGACTCGACGGGCAACATTTTTAAGTAATTTGGCTTGCATCAATTCGTCACCCGCCGCATAACTACTTTGCTCTTCCGCCGTCATGGTGAGTTTGGCATCAATTGGCTCAGTCCATTGTGCTGCTTCTAAGGGGATGCTGGCGGGGCTTGTGTCGCTGATCCAAGCCTCTTTAATTGATTCTAAAATAGTGCGACTTGGGCGATCGCTTGTTTGGACTTTGAGCCAGTAACATTTTGGCGCTTGGCGGACTATGTGCTGCTTGAGACTAAGATCGACATCGCGAGAATAACCCACGTATTGCAACACTTTATCTCGATCAAAAATTGCATAAACCCCAACTTTTCCTTGGAATTGTGCGGGTAATTGACCGTCCGAATCTAGGTAAGGGATGTATTCTAAACTGGCAAGGGCAGGAATAGGAGCTTCAGTTGTCATTATCTAGTTGGCGGTAAATGGCACAAAGGCGACTAGGCTTAAAGATTTTTGCCTGAAACATAAAGTTAGGCGGGACGTTGATAATAATATATTTGTCGTCAGCGTGGTACTTCTCATACTCCGGGGGCATTCCTTTAGGTGTCGCCGTAGTATAAGGTACAGGCTGAAACAATAGCCCAGTAAACTCAACATTGCCCTCTATTTGACCCGATAGTTGGCTCTTAAAGGTTTCACCCTGTAATAAGCTAAATAAAGCTGCCTGAGCTTCAGGAGCGAGAGTAAAACTACTATCAAAGTGTTCGATAATTCTAAGCGGCATTTTTTTGGTAGAAGTAGCTATCTGTACCAGCCTAGAAGATTAGGCGACTTATTGTCAGTAAATAGATAGTGAAAAATTGCGATCGCCAGCTTGCTTTTTGTTGTGACTTGGCAATTGTAAAATATTTCTCAATCCCTCTATTGCGATCGCAATAGAAGGATTTTGTCAGGTAGCACGTCAGCAAATGGATTGAGGACACGCACCTGTATGTGTATATATTGCTTAAGATTGGCTGAGGGGTTTGGGTCACTACTTCTACCATCCGCCCAAAGGTTTCTAGTTGTACTCCCCATAGCCTTTTAAACTTTGAGGATTTAAGATAGTTTATTTGCACGCAACAGGCATCAGTTTTTATCCTCAACTCTACTTTTTCTATCCCTTTTATCCTTTTGCAAAAGGTCTAATATTTTTCTCAGAAAATTAAGTAAAAACTCGTTAAACTAAGAAAAAATGTTGGTAAATGCCAGTTTAATTTTAATGGGTGCTAATGGCTGTGTCTGATCCATGCCTAAACTTGGCGATCGCCCGTCTCTCAACCATCGGTAATCAAAGCTTTGCTATTTGGGTAGTAAATGCTCCCTTTGTGGCAGGCTCAATTCTACACGATTGTTTTTGGTCGCCAGAACTTACCCACTCTTGGCAAGCATGGCAAGAAATGTTTGTACTCGATCGATTAATCAATAACACCTTCAGTCCTTTAATCAATACGCTACCACCTCCTGCCGCCGTTACGCCAAGTACAAATAACGGTCAAAATAATTACAGCAGTCGATTAATGCAAGACTTGGGTATTAACCTCTGGAATTGGCTATTTCAAGCCTCTATTTTGAATACCTTAGAACACAGCAAGGGGATTGCTAAAGGCAGAGATAAACCTTTAAGATTGCGCCTAGACATTCGCGACCCCGATTTGATTGCTTTGCCCTGGGAAATTATGCAAGCTCAACCTGGTACGCCCTCGGTGTCGCTGTCGCCGCACTTATTATTTAGCCGAACAACAAACAATGTCGAGTCGCTACCGCCACTGCCGATTAGTCAAAGCTTGAATGTTTTACTGGTGATTGGAGCAAATACTCCAGACTCAACTAAACTAGATGCCTCTACTCAATATTTGCATCTAGAACAAGAAGCCGATATTTTAGTCAAAGCTTTAACAGGTGACGATGCCAGTAATAGCAAGGGACTAGGAGTAAAGTGCCATGTAGATACTTTATTGCAACCTACTCCTGAGCAACTGATAACTCAGTTAGAAACTAAAAATTATAATATCTTTTTTTACGCAGGTCACGGCACGAGCGCCCCAGACGGCGGCTTAATATATTTACGACCAGATCGAAAAATTAATGGTACGGAACTGGCGCAAGTATTGACTCGCTGCCAAGTAAAGCTATGCGTATTTAATGCTTGTTGGTTAGCTCACCCAGCCATTGTCGAACGCCAAGCTTTGCAAAATAGTTCTTTAGCAGAAGTGCTAATTCATCATGGCGTACCAGCAGTTTTGGGGATGCGCGATCAAATTACCGATAAAGAAGCTCTAACTTTTATTCAAAGTTTTGCTCAAGCACTGGCTGCTAGACATCCCATCGATCGCGCCGCCGCGATCGCCAGACAGCAACTACTAGCTATCTACAAATTTAACTTCCCGGCTTGGACGCTGCCTATTCTCTACTTGCACCCAGAATTTGACGGCGAACTAATTCGTCCAGCGCAAGAAGAAGTAACCCAACTACCAGACGGGAATTCCAAAATTAGACTCAGTCCGCTTAAAGCTTCTTTGCGATCGCTTTCTGTGCCAAAAAAAGCTTGGTCATTGCAAAATGGGTTGGCGCGGCTAGGTCGTCTAAATGAAAACAACGATATTGCCATTGAAGAACCTTGGATTAGTAAACAACACGCCAAAATCTTTTGCCGCAATGAAAAAAAAGACGGTAAAACTGTCCCGACTTATTTTATTAGCGATAATTCTCGTTTCGGCACATTAATTTTTGATAGTGACGGTTGGCAAAATATCCATCGACAAGAAGTTCCTTTGCGATCGGGAATGCAGATAAAATTTGGTTGTTCTCAAGGCGAAACTTTTGAATTTATTGTTGAAACCTAAGCAAGGTAAGTCTTTACCCTCTGTAGTCCTGCTTAGAAGTGATACCAATAATGCAAACCTCTACTTATGGGTAGATATTGATAGCAAAAGAAAAAATGAAAATCTGCCCTAAGACTTGAGTTTCTGTTACGGAAATAGCCGTACTGTTGCTGTATCTATTCTTAGGATATTTTTATGTAGAAATGTATTAGGAGTTACAACATGACCAACGAGCCACAAAATTATCCCGTGTCCTCAGCAGAGCAAGAACTATTATCGTTACTTCTAGAGTCCTGCGACAAGATTTATCCTTGGGATACAACGACTCCGGCAGCCGAGGCTTATTTTAATGAAGCTGAACAACTAAGCTCAGTCAACTGGCTAGATCGAGAAATAATTGCTGAAACTCCTAATTTTTTGAGTCAAATAGATCGGCTGTGGCTGGCAAACGTGCCTGCTCAAGATCTTCAGCAACGCTTGCAAGCTAAGTTATACGCCCAATTTGCGGCACAAGTTCCTCAACAATGGTTGGCTGCAATTTCTCGTCGAGCCAGGGAAGTAGTTAATAGTCAAACATCCCTAGGCGCACAACTGGTACAGTGCATTCAAGAGCTAGTGCCAAAATGCTTAGAGGAAGATTTGCTAGTATTGGCACGTCCTTATGCTAATGCGATGCGGGGTAATTCTAATAGTGCAACGGTACTGCCAGATGTTACCCCAGAACAATGGGCAAATTTATCAGAAATTCAACGGGCAAAGCTTAGTTTGGCGATCGCCCGTTATGCCCTAGAACAAATCAAAGCTGAGGAAACTATTTAACTTAGTAGTTTCAAGGTTATTTTATACCGTAAAAATATTAATTCTGGTTGGTTCTTAATTTAAGGTAAAAATAAATATAGTTGCTTATTCGTTATCTTGTTGTAGGTAATATAAAAACTGTGCGTTCTTCTCGGTCAATGAGACAATCAACCGCAGTCAACTGAGTTTAAAACAATGGAACAAGATCGAAAGTCAACAGTGGTCATTACTGGTGCGTCTTCAGGTGTCGGCTTGCAAGCTGCCAAAGCTCTAGCTCAAATGGGTACATGGGACGTAGTCATGGCTTGTCGAGATTTAACAAAAGCCCAAACTGCCGCCGAAGCCCTAGGAATGCCACCAGACAACTACACTGTCATGTTGCTCGACTTGGCTAACCTAGAAAGCGTGCGCCAATTTGTCCAAAATTTTCGGTCTAGCGGCAAAGCTCTAGATGCCTTGGTGTGTAACGCGGCGGTTTATCTGCCTTTGTTGAAAGAGCCATTGCGGAGTACCGATGGCTACGAATTGAGTGTAGCGACTAACCACTTAGGACACTTTTTGTTATGTAATCTCATGCTTGAGGACTTTAAAAACTCCTCTGCTTCAAATCCAAGGCTAATTATTTTAGGTACGGTAACTGCTAACCCCAAGGAATTAGGCGGAAAAATCCCCATTCCAGCGCCTCCAGACTTGGGAGGGCTTCAGGGTTTTGAGGCGGGGTTTAAGGCTCCCATTGCTATGATTGACGGCAAAAAATTTAAGCCAGGTAAGGCTTACAAAGATAGTAAGCTATGTAATGTTTTGACCATGCGCGAATTACATCGGCGTTATCACGACAGTACAGGTATCACTTTTAGTTGTCTTTATCCTGGATGTGTCGCCACCACAGGACTTTTTCGCCACCACTATCCTTTGTTCCAGAAACTTTTTCCACTTTTTCAAAAAAACATCACTGGCGGATATGTATCCGAGGAGTTGGCAGGAGAACGAGTGGCGGAGGTGGTAGCAAAACCGGAATACAATAAATCCGGTGTCTATTGGAGTTGGGGCAATCGCCAGCAAAAAGACCGACAATCTTTTGTTCAAGAGGTTTCTAACGAAGCCAGCGATGACAGTAAAGCCCAGCGATTGTGGGATCTAAGCAAACAGTTGGTAGGACTTGCTTGAAGTAGCATTTAACCATGAAAAAGAGCAGACTGGGAGTCTGCTCTTAAAAGATAAAAGTTTGAGTTAGATACAATCGATTACACAAATATTATTTGTATTTGTGTAATCGGTTCAACTAGATGTACTAATTCCGAGCGGGAGTTGAAAAGTAAATAATTTCAACTCAATTGGATTAATAACGGCGAGAATATCCACCGCTATTGTTGCCTTGTCTACCGCCTGACGAACCGCCTCTATCTTCTTTGGGCTTGGCTTTATTGACTTTTAATGCCCGACCCATCCACTCAGCGCCGTCGAGAGCTTCAATTGCTGCTGTTTCTTCTGCTTCTGTACCCATCTCTACAAAAGCGAAGCCTCGCGCTCTACCAGTTTCCCGATCTGTGGGGACTTGGACGCGATTGACAGTTCCGTATTCAGCAAAAACTTGTTTGAGGTCATCTTGTCCTACTTCATAGGATAGATTACCGACGTAAATTGACATAAGAGGTCTCTAGAATCATAGGTTGATGAGAGTTAGATTCGGAGAGAGACTTATCGTTATAGATAAAAATAAACTGCACAACCGAATGTAATCTTCTATAAGAAGCTAACACAAATATTGAATTTATGTTGCTAAGTCAGCAAAAAGTGTTAAAAAAGTTCAATTAATGGCTTAGATCCTCTCCTATTTAGCTTTGAAGGCAGGGAAAATTTATCCCTACTGCTAAGTATGGGTGTGCTGAGACATCAAGCAAGACTTACTTTTAGGGCTGTATTTTGCGAACTACCGGAACAAGGGTAGGTGAAATAAGCGTCACAGGCTAATAAACTGCTGGTTTTACTCAGAAATTGACTGCGCTGAGAAGTGATACATCTTGGTTGCAAAATTTGCGCCAATTGTGGTTAATTTATTGTCATTACGCGATCGCGGCTATTAGTTACAACTTTTTTGGCTAAATAGCGTCAACTCAAGTTCTAACCTTAACTTGAATTAATGATTTATTTAGGTATTACCCTTGACTAACAGCTAGTCTTCACTAATATAAGGTAACTCTGATTGTATGCCCAGAACTCCTAACGAGTACGTCGTACACCTAATGATTGAAGGTGGACATCGGGAAGAAATACGTTTTAGTAACATTCAGGAATTTCAAAAATGGTACAGTAGCGAACTTGTACCTAAGTCGGCTTCCAAGGAATTCATTAGCGTACCGATCAAAAACATTCAGGGAGAATACATGGTAATTCGTCCTGCTAGCATTTTGGCGATTCGCGTAGAACCAATGTTTAGTTCCAGTGTAGAAAGATATTAGTAATTAATGAAAAAGATAATTAGTTTACTGACATCAGTAGGAATTGCGATCGCGCTTTCTCCTATGCCTTCTATGGCTCGTATACCTCTGCAAGCAACTAACCCTGATAAGCAGATGCTAAATAATAATTTGGGGTTAGACGAACAAATATGGGGGGAACAGGGTCGTCAAAATGGAGACTGGCGCGAGGTGCTGGCATCTATTGATAGCAGTTTGCGTTATATCAATTCCCCTAGTGCGTTGAGGGCTTATCGAAAATATAGCTCTAGTGGCATTACTCGCGATCGCGTCCGGCGCAGTTTAGTCCACTTCCGCAAACTGGTAGTTCAAGCCAAAACTCCCGCCGATCTTCAGCAGGCTGTAAAACGAGATTTTGTTTTTTACCGTTCTATGGGCAAGGATGGTAAAGGGGAAGTTTTATTTACCGCCTATTACGAACCAATGTACGAGGCTAGTCGCGTGAAAACGCAAAAGTATCGTTATCCCTTGTATCAAATGCCTAGGAACTTCAGCAAGTGGTCAAGACCCCATCCTACTCGCGCTCAGTTAGAAGGACGCGATGGCTTATTGGGTGCAAAAAGCAAGCTGAAGGGATTGGAATTAGTTTGGTTAAGCGATCGCTTAGACGCTTTTTTGGCTCAAATTCAAGGCTCGGCTCGGTTTACTCTCACCGATGGTACGCAGATGAGCATCGGCTACGCCGCTAAAACTGATTATCCCTACACAAGTATTGGTAAGGAATTAGCCAAAGATGGAAAATTGCCGCTTCCGGGGCTAACTTTGCCTGTAATGATTAATTACTTTATGCAAAAACCTTGGGAACTAAATAGTTATTTGCCTCGCAATCGCAGTTTTGTGTTTTTCCGCAAAACCTACGGAGCGCCTGCGGTGGGAAGTTTGGGCATACCTGTAACGGCAGATCGTTCCATTGCTACTGATAAGTCTTTAATGCCTCCAGGGGCTTTGGCACTGATTCATACTAGCTTGCCTTTTAAAGATGATTCTGGATCGCTACTTAAAGGTAATTCAACAGCACCAATGCAGTATCGCAGTGTCAGCCGCTATGTTTTGGATCAAGATGCGGGTAGTGCAATCAAAGGTGCGGGGCGAGTAGATTATTTTATGGGTACCGGAAAAGTTGCAGGCGATCGCGCGGGTGTTACGGGTAGTAGAGGTCAATTATATTACTTACTACTGAAGTAGCAACCACTCAATTTGTAACAAACAGCCTTGGATTAGCTTTAATCCAAGGCTGTAATTATTTTTATTAATTGGTTGAAGGCGAAAAAAATTGCTTAACCAATTTAATAACTTGAGTTATCCAAAATGATTTTTCTTTGTCTTGTACTTCCAACTTGCCGCAAACTTCTTGGGGAGACCAGAAATGATCGTTGTCGTAGTAACTCATTAATAGCTATCCTAAAAATTGTGTAGGTTTATGGCTACTAGCCAATAATCCAGAGCTAAAACTGGATAAGCTATTATTCCGTATACCAGACGTAAAACCTACGGCTAATTACGTTTCTTAATATGGTGGATAGTCAAATTCATCTTCATCGGCGTAAGTATAGGAACTAGAAGATGTTGCCATTGCCATTTTAGGAGGTTCAACGACTTTGAAGTTTTCTTTACCAAATTCTTTGTGTTCTTCAAAAGCCTGACTTACTACTATCGATTCCTCAGCATCGGAGGCAATTAAGTATTGAGTTAGAGTATCGACAGTAGGATGTTCGTAGTCTGTAGTCGCCGCTATTAACGCGGTATTTTCACCGCTTCCTCTTTCTTCAGATTCAATTATTGGGCAAAAAATGCCGTGAGCATAAAATAACCCACCTTTGGCGGATACTGGTTGTTGACGATATTGCGCGTAAGCTTTTTCTAATTCGCCCAAAAAGCCAGTTAACTCTCTACTTTGCTTGTTGTAGTCGGAATAAGCTTTACTAAAACTTGCGCCAGATGCACCATTTACGGTTAGCTGTAAAGGCAACTTATGCAAGAACTTTTTGTTTTCATCTGCCAAGTAAATCAGGTGACGAGTGTAAGTTTTAAATTTGAGTTTGTCTGTCAAAAAAGCATCGTAATGGTCTTTAAGCGTGCCAATTTTTTCTCCAGTTTCGCGGTTTTTAAGTGATAAAGGACCTCGGCGGACAATAATTAACCGTGGTGTATTGCTAATAAACAGTTGTTGAATTTCTCCCGTGCTAAAAGTGTAATCTACTTGTTGCCAATTGGCATCAGGAGTAAAATCAACAGCTTTGGCATTGTCTACTCTAATCGCCAAACCATAAGGCTGAATTTCGCTATTGTCAGTCCTAGGATTAATTATTTGACACCAAGGAATAACTTGCGATGGTGGAGCGTTAAATTTATCGTCTTCAAAATCGAAATTTGTTGGTGAATTCATATTTTGATAATAAGAAAAATTGCGAACTAATAAAGTTTACCTATTTTACAAGTAGTAGGTAATCCGGTAAACTACGGGCAAAAGTAACAGTCAGCACTTTTGACAGCAAATTTACTGTTGAGAAAATGAGAAGAAAAGTTTTTCTGTTAATAGTCGAGCGTCGATATCCCCCTAGGCTACGGCAGTAAAGTGGGAAGAAGCGCAAACTTTGTGCGGAAGGTTTCCCTCCACAAAAGTTTGCAAGAGAGAGCGATACCCGCTTTTTGCCTCCCCTTAACAAGGGGAAAATATTAAATATCTCTTTTGAAGCGTAATTTCACTAAACGATCGCACTTTTGCAAACCTTCTTTATAAAAACTTCAGATTTTGTCAAATCACGCAGAAGATAGAGGTGTTAGATCAGACTATTGATACCAAGTTGCGTTCTAAAAAATCATCCTTAATTCAGGAAAAGTGGCTATACCCCAGGAACCCAGGGCAACCGCATAAAAATCATTGAGTTAAAAGTTTGATGAGATAGGTATGATCCCAAGCTGCCTTTTTGCGTCTGGCGGCAATGCCACGCTGGGATGAGGAGTCTTTGGCGAGAAGATTGAGAGCAAGATGCCTAAGCAAAGCCATGTTTTGAGGAGCAAAAT
>NZ_JBYCCV010000047.1:0-29352 GCF_057473825.1 Aliterella sp. E5.1 | reverse complement strand
TCCCACAACTACAGCAGAAGTTAACTGATGCACTCCTTGCCATCACTCCTGAGACGATTGCTTCTCTCACTTCTTACAATTTCATCCTTGAAGCTTTATTTAGCGCAGCTTCATAAAGAATTGGTATTAGTCAGCGCAAGTTCGCAATCGGAAGCTGAGAAAATTGCTACGGTTTTGGTAGAATCTCAACTGGCTGCTTGCGTTAGTTTAGTGCCGATTACTTCTATCTACACCTGGCAAAGCAAGCTCCATCAAGAGCAAGAATGGCAGCTAATGATTAAAACTGAGCGATCGCAGTTTGCAGCTATTGCTGCAAAAATTCAAGAACTACATTCTTACGAAGTTCCCGAAATTATTGCCCTTCCCTTGGTTGCTGGCTCTTTGCCTTATCTCCAATGGATTTCTGAGCAAGTTAATCGAGCGCTGAAAGCTTGACAAACAAGAGAGAAGTTAATTTTCTCCCTTGTTTCTTGACAATAGTCGCTATTTGACTTGCCACCAGCCTAAAGCAGGTCCTAAAAACAATACAGTCAACCACCAAGCGACTAATAACCCAATTCCAATCCAAGCACCACGGGTACTCCAGTCTACAAACTTTTGTGCTTGTCCTTTGCTAATTGGCAGCCAAGGCAAGAATCTAGTTTCTTGTCCGTATTTTTCTTTGAGTGCTGTCTTCCGCCGTTTTGATTCGCCCATAACTTTAATAAAATATGCCTTCTGTGCCTGATGATAGCGCCACAAATAGGGTCAGTGCTAGTCTTCTCAGCACAAATTAACTTGACAACAATATGGAGGTTGCTATCCAACTTGTAAGTTGAGGGCAAAATCAAGCTCGTCTAAAAAAGCATCTAATTTTTGCTTAGTTATATTTTGCATCACAATAATATGCGCCCAATCGTCTAGTACGGCTAACTGCCACTTGGCGATGGTTTGTTTTGAGGGTTTGGCAAATACTACGGTATTGGAAAAAGCATTAAGCATACAGGGATAGTGTCTTAATTTGAGTTGCTGATAAAGATATTGAGCATTTTGAATGCAAGTTTTAGCTTCCGCCGCAAAGCCGCTATGACCCCTAGTTTTTAGGGCGTACCAAAGAATTAAACAAGAATGACCGTTTCTAGAACCGAGAATAGTTGTATCTTTGGAACCTATATATTCAATTAAGGTTGCGACTTTATCGACAAATTTTTTCTTAGTTAAAACAACTCCACAAGGTAGAGGCGAACCAATAAATTTGGCAGAAATTGCTACACTATCTATGGCTTTGGTAAAGTTAACTTGGGGTGCATTCTTTAAAAAAGGTAGCATCATCCCCGAAAGCGCTGCGTCACAATGTATATAGTAATCTTTGATATTGTTTCTAGTTAAAATTTCTAGCACTATATCTAAGTTATCAATAGCACCTTTGACAGTCGTACCAATATTTAAGTTGATAATTGCCGGACAATTGCGGTTGGCACAAATTAGCTGCTCGAAATGTTTGTAATCGAGTTCTCCGTTAGCTTGAGAATCGGTAACTAAATGAGTCATCCGAAACAATTTTGCAGCTTTGGCAATGGAATAATGGGAGTCTTGAGACGAATACAATATGCCTTGGGGGTAAACTTCTCTACCTAAAAATATGCCGTAAAAATTTCCTTCCGTACCACCGGAAGTTACATAACCCCAAAAGTCTTGATGGGGAATTTTGTAAAGGTCAGCAAAAAAAGCTAATACTTCTTGCTCAAACTTACGCGAATGAAGACCAAAATCTGGTTCTACAAATGGGTCGCCAGCGTTGTTTAGTAAATAGTTAAAAAAGTTTGCAAGTATAGTGTAGTCACACGTCAAATTGTAAGGATAGCCAGCATGAAGCTCGGTTTTTTGTTTCAACTGCTCCATAAAAACTGATAGTTCTTGCACGATAGTGTTAGACATTATACTTAAGCTACTTTTGTATAGCAATATTTGTTAAGGTTCATGTTTGCTTAATAATTAACATTTAACTTCAGAACAATTACTGAAAAATCTAACTATAAAGTTAGTAACTAAGTGTTTGTACGGTTTTATTCTCCTAAGAATAACGATAAAGAATCAAATATAAAGAAGTTTACCTAGGAGAAAAATGGCTAAAATGCCATTTTATTGATGTGGATAATTTTCAGCGTCAAGCTGTACTACTACCGCGAAACTTAAGTGTTTTGGAGACTTGGGGTTTTGGTCTAACAGGTCATGTAGGCTGGATTGGTACAGCCCCGGTAATTCATGCGGCGTTGGGAACCAAGGCTATTTTTGTGTGGTTGCCTGGAGTAATTGTCGCCATGATGCTCAACTTGCAAGTGCAGCAGTTGGGTAAGCATTGGTCAAATGTATCGGGAGGAACGCCCAACTATGCTGCGCGGTTACTAGAGTCGTTTCCTCTTTTGGGGCGCTATGTGGCGCTCGCTTATTTCTTTAGTTGGGCGGCTGCCCCGGCAATCTACGCAATTATACTGACGCAATTAATTAAAGTAAACTTAGCTCCTCTAGGCATTAGCTGCCCGGAAACGATATTAAAAATTGGCTTTGGCGCGATCGCTTTTATTGTAGCCTTTAGTGGCAGTCGAGCTTTAGCTATACTCCACTTGGTTTTTGTCGTACCAGCGATTGCTTTTGTAATTACTTTTTGTTTGCAAGGGGTGGGTTGGATAGCCTTAAATCAGGTAGAAGTAGCAGTTACAAATAATACTTTAGGCTTCAGTGAATGGGCAAAGTGGTTTTTTATCGCTACTTACTCAGTTTATGCCTGCGAAACTGCTTCTTCTTTTGTTGCCGATAGCCAGCGTCCAGCGCAGACTTTGAAGTTTTTGACGGTAGCTGCTTGGCTAATTCCTGTAGTATTTCTCGGTGGGTCTTGGGTGCTGGTTTCTCTTGTACCTAACTCTACTTCCCTAGGAAGCGACACATTTTTAAACCTGTTAACAGCGTCTAAACCGTTTTGGGGTCGTTATGCTTCTTTTGTCGTCACTTTACTGATTTCCTTTTCTTGTTTGCTAAGTTGTGCTACTGCCGTTGCCAACTCTCCCCGGATTTTGTACCAACTAGCCCTAGATAAACAATTATCTCCGGTATTTGCAGTGGTTTCTTCCCAGGGTGTTTTAAAGCCTGCCTTAATATTTACATTTTTTATCAGTTGCCTATGTTTAGTTTGGGGAGATATAGCTCAAATTATCCCCGTAGCGGGAACAGCCTATTTAGTATCAATTATGGGTTTGCATTTAGGGCTATGGTTGCGCCGAGATGCTCCTGAAGTGCGCTGGGGTGGGTGGTCGCTAATTTTTTTGCTGGTCGAAACCGTTGTTTTGGTAGTCGGTGGTACGCTGTGGAGTTGGCAAGATTTGATCGGAGGACTAGCAATCCCGGTAGTGATTTTGGTCGCAGATGCGGCGATAAGGCGCATTTCTTTTGCTCCTTTTCATCCTCAATGGTGGCTAAAGCGTCACCAGCACCAAGAAAGCAATTTTAAAGATGCAGTAATAGCTCAAGTAATTATTTTAATTGTCTTAGTTTGTAGCGCTACTACTATAGGTTGGGCAATTGGCGGCAACTTGGATCGCAGCTTGAATCAGCAAAGCGCCAATTTATTAGTTATTGCGCTAGTTACGCTATCGTTTATCGCGATCGCGATCGCTTGCTGGACGACTTTACCGCAAATTGCTGCCATCGACACCGCCCACACACAAGCAAAAAATCTCTTAATCGCTGCTTTAGATACCGTTCCTGACACTATTTTGGTGCTAGAGGAAAATGGAATTATTCGCCAAGTCAACCCTCCAGGGGAAGAAATGTTTGATACCCAAGTTCAGGATTTGATCGGGCGATCTCTGAATCAATTTCTGCCTAATTTAGTAGGTCAACCCCAGCACTGGGCAAATAGAAGCGAACAAATAATTGAAGTTCGTCACCAAACGCGCACTATAGACGTAAGTATCTCCAATCCTTCACCGCAAAGATTTCCAGAGTATGTGGCAATTTTGAGAGATATTACCGAGCGCAAACAAGCGGAAGCATCTTTGCGCTCTACTTTAGCCACCAACCGCGCCTTGCTCAACGCCCTGCCAGACGTGATATTTCGCATCAATGGGTTGGGCATTGTGACTAGCTGTATCCCCAAAGGCGATCGCCTAGCTGCCAAAAACTTTGTAAATAAGCACATTGACGCAATACTACCAGCAGATGCCGCTCAGCAAGCCATGCAATGCTTGCAACAAGCACTTTTGGGTCAGGAAGTGCAAATCTTTGAATACCAGATGCTTCAAGATGACGATTTGCACGATTACGAAGCTCGGATTGTTGTCAGTGGGGAAAATGAAGTCATCGCTATTGTTCGAGACATTACCAAGCGTAAACAAGCCGAAGCCGATATGCGCGTTACTTTAGCAAAAGAAAAAGAACTCAGCTTGTTAAAGTCGCGCTTTGTCACCATGACTTCCCATGAATTTCGCACGCCCTTAACTACAATTTTGTCTTCGGCGGAATTAATTGAAAAATATGGCTTTAAGTGGAGTGAGGAGAAAAAAAACCAACATTTATTGCGAATTCAATCTAGCGTCAAACATATGACGCAACTATTAAACGACGTTTTGTTAATTGGTCAGGCGGAAGTAGGAAAACTAGATTTTAATCCCCATGAAATAGAATTGACTCAATTTTGCCTCGATTTAATAGATGAGGTGCAAATCAGTAACCAAAGCCACAAAATAGCCTGGAGTAGCGAAAATAGCTGTGTAAATACTTACATGGATGAAAAACTTCTGCGACAGATTTTGAGTAATCTGCTGACAAATGCGATCAAGTATTCGCCCCAAGGCGGCATCGTTCACTTTGAGTTGATTTGGACGCCACAATCAGTGCTTTTCCGCGTCCAAGATTCAGGAATTGGTATTCCACTTACAGAGCAAGCCAAATTGTTTGACTCTTTTTATCGAGCTAGTAATGTTGGCACAATTTCCGGCACAGGACTAGGGCTTGCCATTGTCAAGAAGTCTGTAGACTTGCATGGCGGCAAAATTGCTGTAGAAAGTGAAATTGGTGTAGGGACAACGTTTACAGTCACAATTCCCTTAAATCAAACCGCATAAATTTATGACAAAAATTTTAGTAATTGAAGATGAGCAGCTAGTCCGAGAAAATATTTTAGACTTGCTGGAAGCTGAAGGCTTTGAGGGCGTTGGGGCAGAAAATGGTTATGTAGGTATAACTTGGGCTTGGGATTACAAACCCGATTTAATTATTTGCGATGTCATGATGCCAGAGCTTGATGGGTATGAGGTCTTGAAATTACTCCGCAAAGAAGCGATTACCGCCACAATTCCGTTTATTTTTCTCACCGCCAAAGCCGACAAAAGCGATCTTCGCCAAGGAATGCAGTTAGGGGCAGACGATTACTTAACTAAGCCCTTTACTAGCGCTGACCTATTAGGGGCGATTTCCGTGCGGCTAGAGCGAAAAGCTGCCTTTATTAGGCAATTAGAAAGAAAATTGGAAGAATTGCGTAAAAGCCTGACCAGTAAGCCCAAATATACCAGCACGGCAGTTTTTGATAACGAGTTTGCCGCTCTCAAACAAGCTCAATTTACGGGGCAACTATCAGTTAAAGCGCAGGGAGATATGGAGTGGGTATTTTACCTCTACTTAGGGCGGCTTTTGTATGCTAGTGGTGGGATTCATCCCCGGCGGCGTTGGCAAAGAAATATCTCAACCTACTGCCCGCAAATCGATGGCGGCTTCCAGGAGATCCCTGCAAGTGCCGATTTGCCTGCTGAATATCAACTATTAAATTTATGGCTCGAACGCAAACAAATTACTAGAGAACAAGTAGCCCAAGTAATTCGAGCGATCGTTCAAGAGGTGTTGTTTGATAGTATGCAAGCCAAACAGCTAAAGTATCAAATTGAGCCAAAGGAAACTTCATCGGCGGCTCAATTACTATTAATTGATGCTGACCAAGCGACGGCGGCGGTGCGACAAAGTTGGCAGATTTGGCAAAGTGCTAAGTTTACGGAAATATCTCCAAATCTTGCCCCAATTATCAAGCGACCAGAAGATCTGCAACAAAAAGTCTCTGCTCCTGCTTACAGGCAACTAACAGTTTTACTCGACGGACAGCATAGTTTGCGAGATTTGGCTTTACAGATGAAGCGCCAAGTAGTTGAAGTGGCTTCCTCGCTATTGCCCTACGTTCAATCGGGCATAGTAGAGTTAACCGATATTGACGACTTGCCTAGAGCGATCGCACCGCCAATTTCTTCATCTACTACCCAAACTCAAGCTCCGCAGCCTTTAATTGCCTGCATTGATGATAGTCGCTTAGTTTGCCAAACAATGGAGAAGATTTTGACTGAATCTGGCTATCAGTTTGTAGCTATAAACGATTCCCTCCGAGCCTTAGCAACACTGCTCCACCGCAAACCAGATTTAATCTTTTTGGATTTAGTGATGCCTAATCTCAATGGTTATGAGATTTGCTCTCGTTTACGCAAAATTCCTACTTTTAGCGATACTCCGATTGTAATTTTGACTAGCAATATTATCGATCGCGTCCGAGCTAAGGTAGTAGGTTGCTCTGACTATTTAAATAAGCCAGTACAAGCTGAAAGCGTACTATCAATCATCTCTAAGCACTTATCTTGTGCCATTGACAATCGCCAGGAGTCGGCGATCTAGAGGGCTATATCCGGCGTACTTGGCAAGACTTCCGCTCGCTGTCTAGCTGGGGTTCTTGCCAAGAAAAGGCAAAGTGACTTACACCGCGCAATTGAGGCGCAACCGTGCGAATTGCCCGCATTTGCGCCTCTAAAGAAGGGCGGTTGGAAATTGTTTTACCCCAAACTCCAGCGATCGCTGGAATGACGTTGGCTTCTGGAGCTTGCTTTGTTACTTTTTGGACTAAAGCCGCAATGCAAGCAGAGTTGCCGCAGTTGGCATAAGCCATTGAGTGCCACTCTAAAGTCGTCGGAAATCGATGCCAAGGTTGCAAGCGCGAATCATACCCTTGACCAATGGTTTGATTGGCATCGGGAAAAAATACGGCTCCGGCTTTGATTCCTTGACGCTGCACGGGCCAAGCGGCGACAGCTAAAAAGTCTAAAATTCCTTGAATTGCGTGAGCAACGCTCAACTGCCACAATTCCCATTGCAGGCGCGGCTGTCTTTGGGCTGCACTCGGTAAGACGATCGCCTGCGGTGATGGTGATGAGTCTTGCTTGGGTGAAGCTAGGAAGGTGGGTGGTGGGGGCGTGCGTCCTTGCCACAGGGGTTCGCCTTCTTGAGGATATAGTTGGTCGGCGGCGGCTACATCGGCAACTGAGATCGAGCCTTTTTTGGCATAGCGCCCGATTAGCTCTAGTCCTTTAGAATTTAGCGCCCGTTTGGATAAAGCTTGTTGTGCCGCATCGCCATAAATCCATAAGTCTTGAACTTTGGTAATTACTGAATTTGCTCCCAAACCTCGCGGATAACGGACGTAATCAAACAACACGCCATCGGGGCGGCGACGAGCAATTTCATTTACTAATTGGTAATAGTCTCTTTTTGCTTGCAGGTTATAAGGATCGATAAAAACTTGGCTTTCGTTATCAACAAAATATAAACTTGTTTGCCCTTTGCCATTACGAGCTAGTACCGACTGGCGATCGCTTCTTTGACCGTAGGAATAGCCAAAATTCATCATAAACATCCAAGCGTAAACTTTTAAGCCCCGCTCGCGACCTTTTTGAATGGCTTGAGCCAATAAGTCCACTTTTTCGCTGCCGGGGGTACGGACAACTGAAGGCCAAGCTGTACGATTGGTTCCCATGGGTAGTAATACTTGTCCGTCCGCAAAAACTTCGACATAAACTTGGTTATAGCCTCGGTTGATAATCCGATCCATAATTTCGTCTAGTCTGCCTGCTTGTAAATCGCAAGGATATAAGCGCAGCCAAATTGCTTGAACTTGGGGCCAAGTGCGATTGCGACATTCTTGGAGTTGCTGGGTATGTTGATTTACTAGGCTTTGGTAGCGACTTTGAGCGTCTTTGTCTCCTTTGAGGGTGGCTTGAAGTAAATTTTGTTTTTCTTGCTTTGCCGATTCTGCCAACTGGCAGTAGGCATTGGTTTGAGCTTGGGCTGGGTAGAATCCAAAATTAGTCGTAATTAGACTACTTGTAACAATTGTGGCGATCGCATTTCGCCAAGGAAGTATAGTTTTTTTTAATTTCACAGAATGATTAATCATGCCCAAAAGCATAAATAAAGGATGTATTAAAGTCTTAATTTAATTAAGCTCACTTTAACCCAAGGTTGCTTATTAAACTATGCCAACTGCCTTTATTTAAAGAAATTGCCTAGAATTAACAATACAGTCATTGAATAATAACTGCTTGCTCTAGAACAAAATTTTTTATCAGTCAGTAGTAGGCATTTGGGAGGTTTTACTCTGCGTTTTACTGACTGTTTTAGCCTGATATAAGTTTCCCCATCCCCCCAAACTAAACTAGCCACCTCTAGAGAGCGATGTTTCTACTTGCTTAAATTCTTGTTGCAGGCGTTGCTTGAGCTTTTGCGGTACAGGGCGATTGGGATAAGAACTATAGTGTCCAGCCAAAGAGTTTAATGCTGTCCGCATCGTTGTAAAAGAATTGAGGGCAGCAACGGAGGTATCTCTTTGATAGCGAGCAGAAAACTCATTGATTTTTTCCCGCGCTACGGCTTGAGACTGGGCTTTTTCTGGGTCATCATCCGGCAAATCTAGGGCGGTTTTCAATGTATTGACTACGCTTAAAGTGTCTTGGCGATAATCTCCGCTCAGGGAACTAGAGCCATTGTTAGAACAGCCCATTAAGCCAATGACTGCAACCAAAACTAAGGCAATCAGACGCGACCAATAGCGCTTCATAGGTTTTTGAGTAAGTAGACATTAAATTAACGTCTATCCTACCAGTGATTGGTACTTTGGGGATCGTTTTGCTGAGGCAACGCCTAACAAGTTAAATCGGATGATATAGGGTATCTCTTTGCTGGTAAGGGCGATTTTTTAGCGAGGAAATTGCCTTTTGGAGAGTTTCTACTTCCATGCACGTACCACCAAGTGCGCCAGCCATAGTTGTAATATGTTCTTCCATCAATGTACCGCCGATATCGTTGCAACCCCAGTTGAGTGCTTCTATTGCCCCTGTTAGCCCTAGCTTTACCCAGCTTGGTTGATGGTTGCCAATCCAATTGCCTAACATAATTCTTGCTACTGCTGTAAGTAGTAAGGCATCCTCTAAAACTGGTTGATCTCGTCCTACCCGCTTGCGTAAAGGTTTAGGCGCTTCTTGACCGACAAAAGGCAGCAAAATAAATTCGCTGATAGCACTAGGGTAAGATTTTTCTAGAGCAGTTTGTTGCAGACTTCGCAATTTTTCTAAATGCTCTATTTGCTGCTCTGGGGTTTCAATATGCCCAGAAAGCATGGTGCTAGTTGTCGGTAAACCTAGGCGATGAGCGGTGCTAACAATTTCTAACCAAGTTGCTGTATCAGTTTTTTCTGGGCATAAAATGCGCCGTACTTCATCGTTTAATACTTCCGCCGCCGTACCGGGCATAGAATTGACTCCTGCGTCTTTGAGGGCGGCAATTACATAGGCGTAGCTAACCCCATCTTCTTTGGCAATAAATTGGACTTCTTGGGGAGAAAAGGCGTGGAGATGTAGCTGGGGATATTTGCCCTTGATAGTTGCAACTAAACGTAAATAATAATTTAGACTTAGCCCATTAATTTTGGCAGTAGGGTTTAGTCCTCCCTGCATACAGATTTCTGTAGCATTGCGCTCAACTGCATCGGTGGCTTTAGCTAAAATTTGCTCCCAATCCAACCAGTAGGAACCTTCATCGTTGGCATCACGCCTAAAAGCGCAGAAACTACAATGCTGTTCGCAGATATTTGTGTAGTTAATATTGCGGTTGATTATATAAGTAACGGTATCGCCCACTTGACTATGGCGGAGGCTATCGGCGGTGTGTTTGATTACAGACTTGACTTTGGGATCGGTCTGCTTTAACAACATTACTCCTTCTTGGGCTGACAAGTCGGCTCCATTTAAGGCACTTTCAAGAATTGACTCAATAGTTTTAGTCGTCACGAGGCATCCAATAAATAAGTTCGGCTCTAACCTCAATTTTGTCAGAAATATCCTAGCTAATTAGAAAAAGACTTCGTGCAAAAGCTAAAAATGCCCAATGAATTTATGGAAAAATCATCCTAGCCCGCCTAGAAGCAAAGTCCTAGGCTAATAGCTAAAGCTGACTAATAAAATTTTTGCGTACAAGTCTAAGGTATAAGACTATATTGCTAAATGTAGGATTGCGATCGCGCTATTGAGAGGCAAATGGTGAGGAGTGATTAAAACTTGTTTGCTGCTGTTACTGTGGACAGCTATAGCCCTGGGTTTGCGTTTAGCTCAACTTACTGCCAAGTCGCCTTGGACTGATGAATTTTCGACGTTGGTGTTTAGTTTGGGCAATAGTTATCGTACTGTTCCCCTAGATAGCGCGGTTTCTCTTGACGAACTTTTGCAACCACTGCAAATAAATCCTCGTGCTGGTATTGCTCAAGTGCTTCAGCACTTACTGACTGAGAGCAATCATCCACCCCTTTACTTTATGCTGGCTCATTGGTGGATGAAATTATGGTCTGGGGATAGCGGTTTAGTTTCTTTGTGGGTAGCTAGAAGTCTGAGCGCTCTATTCGGCGCTTTGTCGATTCCGGCAATTTATTTACTGAGCGCTTTTGCTTTTCGTTCTCCCTTAGTTGGGCAAATTGCGGCGGCGATGATGGCGGTTTCTCCTTATGGCATTTTTTTAGCGCAAGAAGCCCGTCATTACACTTTGGCTATTTTGTGGGTAATTGCTTCTTTTGGTTGCTTGGTAGTTTCCATCAGGCACATTCAAAATAAAACAAAATTACCTATTTTCGTCGCTATCAGTTGGATATTAGTTAATATTCTAGGCATTGCTACTCATTACTTTTTTGTACTAACGCTGGCGGCGGAAGCTGTGGTATTGCTGGTTTGGCAATACCGCCAGAAAAAAAGAGCCTTCAATTCTCCCTGGGGGCAAATTTACGCTGTGGCGTTAGGTACGGCGGTTGGTGGGGTAGGTTGGCTGCCAGTATTTTTACAAAATAATCGTGAATTGACTGAATGGATTGAAAATGGCGAAACCAACATTTTGACGCTGTTAAGTCCGATTTTTCAGGCAATAGCTGCCTGGATCACAATGCTGTCTTTGCTACCTGTAGAAGCCTCGGCGCTGCCTGTAGTCATTGCTTCTGGGTTAGTAATGATTGGTTTTTTTATTTGGGCAATTCCCTTACTTCGGCGCGGCTTAATCGCTAATTTGCAGCAACCAAATCGTGTAATTACTCAAGTATTTGTCCAAATTGTGGGCAGTGCGATCGCAATATTTTTCTTTTTTACATACATTTTAGGGATCGATCTCACTCGTGGCGCTCGATACAACTTTGTTTACTTCCCAGCCGTAATTGTTTTAGTCGCTGCCAGTCTCTCCATTTGTTGGCAAACTCCAGAAAAAACTAGATTGCCTGTAAATAAATTATTATCCGGCAAAACTGCCGTAGCTTTAATCTGGCTGATGGGATTGCTAAGTGCGTTCAGCGTGATTAATAACTTGGGTTATCAGAAATATTATCGTCCCGATTTATTTGTGCAGTTAGTGCAAAAAACAAGTAATTCGTCTCCGGTTTTGATTGCCACAACCCATAAAACTCACGTCCAAACTGGTGAAATGATGGGGATCGCCAGAGAATTCAAACTTAGTGGGTTGCCAACTAAGCCGCAGTTTCTTTTAGCGCATCAATCCCAAGATCCCTATACCTCAACTGCCGCTCTACAAAGCACTATAAATCAGCAATCACTACCCTTTGACTTATGGTTAGTAAATTTTTATGCCCCCGTAGAACTAGATCGATGCTACACAGATACAAGCACTGTAGAAAACGATGTAAAAGTTCTTGTAGATGGGTACAATTATCAGGTTTATCACTGTCGCCCAGCAAAAATTAAGTAAAACCTATCTTTTACTTTTGCAAGAAGTCTTTTCTCTCCGATAAGGGGACACTGACTGGAGATAAGCCTGCGATCGCGCGGAGATTTTGGCAGCGAATCAAATCTACAAAGTTTAAGCTTGAACGCTTTTCAATTTGTGCCGCCGTTTCTATAGCTGATAACAAATATCCCGCCGCTTCTGTCTCTGAATAACCCCGCCTTTGGGCGACTTTGATCGCAGCTTCGTCGGCTTCGAGTTCTACTTTTGAACTGCGACTATTGCGCCAAATTTGAGCCGAAGCAAAAGCACTCAATCCCGCACCAATAACCACACCCACCGGATCGCTTTGCACTAATTCTACCGTCGCCCCTAGCAGTCCAGCTAACACCACGCCTTGGTAAATATCTGGTTTAAACCACTTAATTCCTGTTATCCAGGTAACATTACTCAACAGCAATAAGTCTCGCTGTGGTTTGGACAAACGCCGCCACAGATCGAAATTAATAAATACTTGCCTTTGTTGCTGCCAAGGAAGCGGTAGCGGACTATCAATTATTTGCCTTTGCTCTGGCTTACTGACAATTTTTGTCATCATCCGCCCGGAAGCTGGCATCAAATCTAACAGGCGGCGAATTTCAACATTTTGCTCCATAACAAATAATTTTTTGGCGATCGCATAACTAATGTCCCCATACCTAACACCCTACACCTTTTAAGGCTTTGCTTCTAGAGCAAATATTTTAGGGAAAAGCAAAATTTAAACACTTTTAGGATGACTGACGGGTTTAGAATAAAAATTAAACGATAAATTTCAACACATGGATGCTTTTGCGCCAACTCCGCCAGAATGGACAGCTACCGCCACTCACGCTCATCAATTTTGCTGTCCTCGTTGCCTTTCTAGTAGCCGGGAAGCCAAGCAAGTCTGGCTAAATAGACGTTCCCCGGTAATGACCGACAACTACCGCCGCAAATGGCAAGAATTTTATCAGTGTCAATGCGATTGGGTTTGGTGGGCTTGGAGTAGCGATCGCCCATCAACAAAATCTGCTAACGAACAAAATTTGTAGTTGCAATTGCGATCAGTTTTGTGTTATGGTAACACAGGTTAAAAATAAATGGCTCAGTAGCTCAGTTGGTTAGAGCGCGGGACTCATAAGCCTGAGGTCGGCGGTTCAAATCCACCCTGAGCCATTCTTTACTATGAATAATAAGACCCCACAACTACGATTTTGCAAGGGCTGTACCCTTACCCCTGTTTAACGTATTACTGTTGATTGCCGTTGGTTATTGCTGAACTAGGTCAATATTTTAGGCAGGATTTAGTCAGGATTATTTGAGGGAGATAAGGGCGGTCTGGTCGGTTAGCAAGAATATTGAATACCTTTTTATGCACGTCCTTACTAATCCAGTGATGGTACTGGTCGCTGTGAACTTGCAAGCTATGACCCATTTGGATAGCTGCAAGGGAAATATCTAACCCATACTCTAAAGAGCGAACAGCCCAAGCGTGTCTTAAGTCGTAAGGTGTAAATGGAATACCTAGCCTTTTGAAGGCGTGTTGTACCCTACTACCTAAATCGGAATTGGTTTTACCACTACACTTAGGCAAGTTAATTTTGTCTAGCTCCCACTCTGATGCCCATTCAGGATAAATGGGATAGACAAGACGCGATCCTGTTTTACCTTCTTTGACTATCAGCATGAGGAAATTAGCAAAGTCTAGATAAAATAGCTCGTGAGTTCTTAGCCTATAGGTTGCTAGTATTCCGTATGCCCGGAGCAGAAGATTCAGCAGGTCTGGGAGCCGCAATATGGAATTCCTGCTATCGAGGACTTGATAAAAGCTATCCCAGAGCATCCAAAAGAGTCCCTTCCTGAAAGTACCGATTCAGCTAATAGACAACGAGAAAAAGCCCAAGCTGCCCACCGTTGGTAAGCAGCTTGGGCTAAGGCGATCTATCAAGTTGAAGAACCGCATGACATCGACCAGCGAATTGCATTTCTGATGCAGTCAAAGCAGCAGTCCCCCAACCAGATTACCCAGGTCTTAACCCAAAGCCCTGCCGTTGATGAGTTACTTAAGCGCGATCTCACATATGCCCAAAGCTACTCCCAATTCTGCCAGACTCAAGCTTGTGACAATCAGACAACCTGGCAGGCTGACCTTGACCAGTACCGTAGGGCTGTGGAGCTAGAGCGCCAGCAGCAGGAAGAGCGGCGTATCGCCAGTGAGCGTCAGCAACAGCAGCAGCAAGAACGACAACATAACTTGAAGTTGCTCTTGCAGTGGCAAGAGACAGCGATCTCTTTGGGCAGACCTGCATCTTATGTGGAGCGAATCCGAGAGGTGACGGCAGACTATCAGCAGGGCTTACCTCTGTCCGAGAAGACTATTGCAGCAAGGCAGGAAGACTTAGCTGCTTACCAGATCCAGATGCAACGTCAGCAGGGAGAGTTGAGTTTGTGAAGCTTTGTTTATAACCTAAAGCAAGCCCGACTGCCGCTTAGAAGCTATCTGATGAGCGTGGGGAGGATAGCCGACTTTACAACGCGATCGCGCCCCTTTGCTTTTGCCTGATAGAGTGCCTCGTCTGCTGCCGAAATCAGCATTGCAGAGGAGGATGTATAGTAAGGAACAGCGCTAGCAACTCCTAAACTAATAGTGACGCACTTGCTGATTTGAGACTTTGCATGGGCAATCTCTAGAGCTTTGACCTCAGAGCGGACTTTCTCTGCAGTTTGGACAGCACCCTCAGCATTTGTATTTGGTAGAATCAACGCAAATTCTTCTCCCCCATAACGGGCAACTAAATCGGCAGGACGCCTCACAGCCTGACTGATAGCTTTAGCTACCTGTTGCAAACAAGCGTCGCCAGATTGATGACCATAGGTGTCGTTGTAAGTTTTGAAAAAATCGACATCGCATAGAATCAGAGATAGAGGTGCTGCCTCCCTTGCCATCCGCTGCAACTCTAGGTCAAGATATTCGTCAAATCGGCGACGGTTTGCTAGCTGAGTTAAGCTATCTGAGGTAGCTAGGTGCTGCAACGCTTGGTTTGCTTCCTCTAACTGCTTGTAAAGTTGGAATTGTTCAAGGAGACGACGCACGCGCTGACGCAGCACTGCCCAATGGATGGGCTTGGTAACATAATCCATCGCACCCGCCTCAAAGGCCCAGTCTACTGATGCTTGATCCTCAAGACCAGTGATCATTAATACGGGTGCGCGATCGCCTTCAGAGAGGATTTGCAGTTGGGTGCAGCAGGTGAAGCCGTCCATCACTGGCATCATGGCATCCAGCAGCACAATGTCTGGCTGGAGGCGCTCGTAAACAGCTAGACACTCCTTCCCATCCTTTGCCTCTGCTACTTGGTAACCTTCTTTTTTCATTGCCTGACGCAGCAGAATCCGCATCGACTTGTCGTCGTCCACTATCAGGATTAAGGGAGGATCTTTTTGGTTCTGGACGGAAGTGTTCATACCTGACATTGTTGACGCTCCATTTGCAAAGCTAGCTTAACTCTTTCAGATTCAGCCGCAAGCTGCGGCAGTCTCTCTGATGCACCTTCAACCGTTCCAGCGCGACCTGTTGCTTCTAGCTCTTTACAAAACTTAGAGAGAGTTATAGCACCAAGGGTAGCACTGGCTGAATTCAAGGTGTGAGTTGCTTGTCGCAGTGCCGCTGCATCCCCCTGAGCAATCGCTGTACTGATAGCATGCAGAAGTTTGGGAGCATCTTCAAGGTAGCTATCAATTACCTCAGCCAACATTTCTGAGGCATTTTCACCCGCCATTTCCCGTAAGGATTCCAGTGCCTTGCTATCAATCGCTGTCTTGTCCATTTTCTGTTGTCCGTTGTTGATTTTTGCGGTTGCCCGATCCTTAATCGCTGACCCCTGAACACTCACTGTCTGACACTTATTCAGAGCCTGGACTAATTCCTCCACTCGGATAGGCTTGCTAACGTAGTCATCCATACCCGCATCAATGCACTCCTCACGATCGCCCTGCATTGCATTGGCAGTCATGGCAATAATCCGAGGGCGTTGTGGCTGCGACCATTCCTGGCAAATGCGACGAGTGGCTGTTAATCCATCCATTTCTGGCATCTGCACATCCATTAGCACTACGTCATAGGGCTGACGGTGTAGAGCTTGCAGTACTTCCAGACCATTACCAGCTACATCTGCCCGATACCCCATCCGCTGCAAGATCAGTAGTGCTACTTTCTGGTTCACTACATTGTCCTCAGCTAGCAGAATCCGCAGGGGAAGCTGTTCAGCCAGCCGGGGTATATCTTGTTTATGCCCTGTCTTAGGGGTATCCTGTCTCACCTTGATGGACTGTTCGCCTAATGCCTGGCTCAAGACATTGTAGAGCGAGGATTGTTTAACTGGCTTGTTCAAGAAGGCAGCGAAATTCACTTGCGCAGCTTGGGCACCCATCTCTTGCCTGCCCATGGAAGTCAACATCACTAAAGGTAAATCTTTGCAATTTGGCTGCTTGCGGATTTCTGATGCCAGAGTCAGACCATCCATCTGCGGCATCTGCATATCCAGAATCGCGATGTCAAAGGGATCTCCCTGGCAAATCCAGTCCAGGGCTTCAGTACCGGATTGAGCCGCACGAGTCAGCATCCCCCAGGACTGCGCTTGGAGCAGCAAAATTTTGCGGTTGGTGGCGTTATCGTCCACAATCAGCAATCGCTTTCCGGCTAACTGCGGTTGGGGATTATCGATGTCAACCTGTAATAATCCAGGGACTGATTCGGCGATCACAGTGAAATAGAAGGTAGAGCCTTGACCCGCTTGACTCTCAACCCATATCCTGCCGCTCATCATTTCGCTTAATCGTTTGCTGATAGCAAGCCCCAGCCCTGTGCCGCCATAATGCCGGGTAATAGAGGAATCAACTTGACCGAAAGACTGGAACAGGCGGTTTATCTTGTCTTCAGAAATGCCGATGCCAGTATCTTTGACGGCAAAACAGAGTTCGTATTTGACCCATGGGAGTTCTGGTAGGGGCAATTCATCCTGGCGTTCGTGTAGTCTCTCAAGAGATATTGCATCTAGGGGATGGGCGGTTACTGAAACCACGACTTCCCCGGCCTCTGTGAATTTGACTGCATTACTGAGCAGATTTACCAAAATTTGGCGCAGCCGAGTGACATCTCCCGAAATCGTTTTGGGGACTTGCGGAGCAATGAGGTAGGCCAACTCAAGACCTTTTTCTGCTGCCTTGGGAGCTAGTAAATCGAAGGATTCCTCAATGCAGATTCGCAGTTCAAAGGGATGCTGTTCCAGATCCAACTTGCCTGACTCAATTTTGGAAAAGTCCAGGATGTCATTAATGATTGTGAGTAAAGCATCGCTACTGCTGCGAATTGTTTCAACAAAGTCCTGCTGCTGGGGAGTCAGTTCTGTATTGAGGAGTAGTCCTGTCATGCCAATTACCCCGTTCATAGGAGTGCGGATCTCGTGGCTCATATTTGCTAGGAATTCAGACTTAGCCCTGTTAGCAGCTTCAGCAGATTCTTTAGCTTTTTGCAGTTCTGACTCCACCTGCTTGCGCTCGGTAATGTCTCGCACTGTACCTTCATAACCCAGAAGTTGACCACTAGCATCTCGAATAGTACGGACGTTCTCCGAAGTCCAGATAACATTGCCGTTTTTGCAGTAGACCTGCGACTCAAGCTCTAACACAGCATTATGCTGCTGCATTAAGTGAACAAAATCGGTACGACAACTCGATTCAACATAAAGTTGCTGCTCAATGTTGCAGAGGTTGGCTATTAATTCCTCAGGAGATTCGTAACCATAGATCCGGGCTAGGGCAGGATTGGCGCTAATGTAGCGACCATCCACTGTAGTCTGGAAGATGCCCTCGGCCGTGTTCTCGAAGATACTACGGTACTTCGCTTCTGCTTGCTGCAATGCTACTTCTGCTTGCTGGCGCTCCCATCCTTTCATTGCTAGGGAAACTAAATCTGCTAGGGAACCAGCGAAATTCTGTTCTTCCAATGTCCACTCGCGGGCAGTTCCTATATGTTCCTGACACACAACTCCTACCATTTCACCACCTAACCAAATTGGTGCATCCAACATGGATGTAATGCCGAGGGGAGAAAGATAGAACTGGGAGAATTCTCTTGTTCTGGGGTCAGTATGGGCATCATGCGCCGCGATCATGCGCTCCTGTGCCAACGCTTGGAAATAAGCAGGGTACTCTACTGCTGCTAGCTCAATGCCTTGCGAATGATCACTTTTGCTCCATTGATACAAATCGATGCATTGAATCTTTGAGCGATCGCCGTTGTATAACCACACACTGGCGCGTTCAATTTTTAGAGTGTTGGTGGCAGCCTCTGTAATTTCCCGGACAGCAGCATTCAAATTTCTTCCACGCCTGAATGTTTTGCGCTTTGACAGTTCCATCAGTACCGCATTCTGGTCTTGAAGCTGTCTTTTGCTTTCACTCAAGGCTGCTTCCGCCCACTTGCGCTCCGTGATGTCGGTAATGAAGCCTTCGAGACCAAGCACCTCACCGTTGCTGTCAAACACTCCGATCCTTTTGTCCCACAGCCATTTCTCCTGACCTGATTTGATGCGAATGCGATATTCAACGACGTAATCTTGTTTAAGAGCGATCGCTGTTTCAATCGCATTGAAAACTTTTGGTAAATCCTCAGCATGAATAATGGAGTTATACGAACTATTCCCATTTCCCACGAGTTCTTTACTTGTATATCCAGTGAGGATAAGGCAACCTTCGCTGAGGTATGTTAGCGGCCACTCAGGTTCGTTTGCACAAGAGATGACAATGCCGGGAAGTGAGTTAATCAAGGTATCCAGTTTTCGCTGGCTTTCCCGTAGTGCCGCCTCTACCTGCTTCCGCTTGTTGTTTTCATGTTTAATCTCGCTCCACCTACGTAAAGAGAAAATACTCAAACTAAACGACAAGATTATAATCACAGGAATAAATTCATCAATTTGGAACTTCTCATATTCTTCAACCCAAATTATAAGCACCTCAAAAATATTAAAAATTCTAGCTAATATAAACCCATAAAGGCTAAAAATAAAGATTATTACTAAGTCTATGAGTGCTTTTGGAATTTTCTGATTTACCTTTTTTGATTTGTAATTCATACTTTTACTTAACGTTTGTCGAGGGCATACCTAATTTTGCTGAGAGGTAGCAAATTTGAATTAACTAAATCCCCGTCTTAGTCGATGTTTAAATCTAACTACTTATAACTTTGATATAACTTTAGTCAACGTCATAAGAGACGTTGGACGGTTTCAATTTAACTAAATATTATTTATTGTTTATTATTAGAAGAACACAGTTTTTTATAACATAATTAAAACATTGATTTCTGCTATTCCTTACGATGTATCGGTTACATAGGCAATAAACTGCTTGTTAATGCACAAAAAGTCATGTTTAGCTACCAGCTTCCCACTGACATAAATTTCAGCGTTGAGCATGGGGAGAAAGGAGCGAGAATCATTTAAACAATCAGACACTCGGTCATCGAAGCTTTTGTTTTCAATAATTAACTCCCCTTGAATCTCCGTCCGATCCGTAGCGTAAATCTTGATTGTTTTTTTGGTGGCATCATTAGCTGCATATCGACTTAATATTTCATCAACAACATTCATCTATTTTCTCTATTTCCTTTTTAGGGGATAGGGACAAACAATTTAATTAAAGATTGCCAGCTGGACCGCAAACTGAAGACAGCGTTAGCATCAGATGAGAAGCGATTTTCACGAACAAGCCTTGCAATTTCTGGCTGTTCGGTCAGTGGCATACAAGATGCCTATTAAATCTCTCTGATTCAGAATAAAGCGACATAGCTCGGGTAACAAATGGTAAATTTACGAGTCTTTAGACAAAGCTGTGACGACTGTCTGTATTAATACTGAGGACGAAACTTTTCATCCCCACCCGCACATCCGCTCTTCACGGGACAGAGGCTTGGTACTTGGGTTGTTTTTGGGCGCAAGAAGCCTTACCGCTTGTGGGTGAGGTGCTTTACCGGGGACAATAATTGACGAGAAATATAGTTCTCTCAAGTTATTCTCGCTCCGTGCATTATGAGTGACGCTATAGCTCCGCTCGATCACCCCAAACCGCTGGAATTAGCTACCCCACTGCCCTTAACTCAACACCCGGCGGCGGTGTACCTGTCCGCGCTGGGAGCTGGATCAAGGCGAACGATGCGAGAAGCCTTAAATGCTACCATTCCTTGCCAACGGCACGAGAGCGCGGGGGTATGGGGTTACGCAGAATTTTTAGAGGCGATTCAACAACCAGACCATCCTGAACATGAATCGATGCTGGAATGGGTTGGTGGTACGTTTGATCCAGATGCCTTCATTTTGAGTGAAGTTAATCAACTATCTAAAGCGGATTGTTGGTGATAAGTAATTACAGTCTTTACAAAGCAAGCTTTTCAGCCTTAGCGTTGTTTTTGTCTCACTTGCTGATACTGTTGGTTAACTTAACAATCCATTGTTAGGACGAAGAAAGACGAATCGGGATATTCGTGTCTGAGCAAGAGGTATATCATCAAGCCAAGCCACCATCCGCACAAAATTAATAGCCGTTGCTGTAAGAATATGCTGTAGTTGAACTTTGGCTAAACCTCGATAACGGGCTTTTCGTAAACCGAAGGCTCTAACCCCCTGGGAAATAGTTCCTTCTACTCCAGCTCTGGTCTGATAAATTTCCTTCCATACGGAAGTTTCTTGTTGAATTCTTTGGGATTGAAGAAGTTCATGCTCGTTCTTCTGGCGTAGAGTTAGCCTTCGGGCTTCCGTCTTTGAGTGAGTACATAAAACCCGACTTGGACAGAGTAAGCAAGTCTTTCTAGGAAAAGAAACCCGAATCACGGAATTGCCCCATTGATCTTGATAAGGAATCCATTTTTTGAGGCTTTTTTTCCCTTGAGGACAGGTCACTCGTTTGGTGTTCCAATTAATTTGGAATTGGCTGATGTCATAAGCCTCTGAGGTTTTGGACTGCCAACTCGCATTAGGACGCATGGGACCAATAATCGTCACCCCGTAATGCTTCTGACTTTTGAGCAATAGAGTTGCATCAACATAACCAGCATCTACAAGATGCTCGTCAGGAAGTAAAGCTTTCGTCTTTAAGGATTGATGAATAAGTTCTGTCTGATCAACATTGGCGCGATTAGCTGGGGTTGTCTCTACATTAGTGATGAGATGAACTCGATCTTGATCGCAGGTTTCTGTAAGATGAACTTTGTAGCCAGTCCAAGTCGTAGTGCGTTTGTTGCCATAACGAGCATCTGGGTCGTAGGGCGAGTCAAAACGTTTTCCCGAAGGTGCTAAGTCTTTTGCCTGCCGCCAGTGCAGGTGTCCGTTTTCCACAAAATATTGAGCAATCCATGTTTGACGCAGAATTTCAACTAATTCCAGATGGCGCAGCCATTCGGGAGTAGTCGGGTCATCATAAATGGCATCAAGCAAGCGCATTCCATCCATACCGATTTTTTCGGCCTAAGCATTACGAGCTTCAATTCCTTTTGGCAGACGTTCCTCGCAGACAGGACGACTGTAACGGTCAAACCAATCTGCCTCTATTTGAGTCATCAGCCAACTTGGGGCAACGACGGCCAGAGTGTTGAGAGCTGCTCTCAAAGTTTCTCCAACACATTCAAGGCGGTTAAGAGTCCGAATTGCTCCCAGAACGTGAGTTGAATCTGTTCGTTGTTTACCCTTGTTCTTCAACCAGCCTTTTCTCTGGCATTGTTCTAAGAACTTATCTAAAAGAATGTCTACAACGCCTCCATCAATGAGACGTGAACGGAACTCACTCAGAACGGAAAAGTCAAATCCAGAGTCGGTTAGTTCTAGTCCTAACGCATATTTCCAGTCAATACGACCTCTCACTGCGTCGGCTGCTTGTCTATCTGCTAACCCTTCTATATATTGCATGACGCAGATCAAGACTAACTGCCAAGGAGCGATCGCTGGATGCCCTTCTACAGGAAATAAAGCTTCAAAATCCTTATCTGTGTAAATTGTCCCTAATTCATCCCTGATGGTTAGATATAGATTCCCTTTTGGGAATGCTGCTTTTGCCACTTGCTCTGTTTCTTTTGGGACTGGCTTGATAAGTTTTGGATGTAGGGACATACCCTGACTCCTTTACCTAACTTGGTTACTCGAATAATTTCTAGAATATCTCTTGCTGTTCTTTCTATGGTTCTCTTTTTTTTGGTTTTGTTAAGTTGACCAACAGTATCACTTGCTACTCAAACCCCGTAACCGAGATTTGTTCCAGATGTGGTTAGAGGAGTGTCTTCTACCACAATTACAACCTGGTAATCCCATCATCATTGCCAATGCTAGTTTTCATCGCTCCCAGGCGATTGATGAGATTGTGGCAGAAGCTGGCTGTGAGCTATGATATCTCCCTACCTATTCTCCAGGCTTGAACAAAATAGAGCATTGGTGGTTTGTACTCAAAAATTGGATGCGGCACCGATGGGATGAATTTGATAGCTTTCGTGATTGTGTTGATGCCGCCTTCAAACACTGTCCTAACGTACCTCCGTAGAGCTATAGTACCAAGTTGCAACGGTCAAATTGTCAGGTAAGTCGCGCGGTTGCACTTTTTTAGGGGAGTAAGTGCCACTCAAATGTTTAAAATTAACTTCTAAAAGCGCGAACTTTGCTAGGGCGCTTTTAGCTATTACAGTTCTTTTTCGCGTTCTAGTATCTGGGCTTGGGCTAAGAATTACCTGTTTTAGACCTTCAATAGATAAAGCCGCATTCTTGGGCAACTTATTAAAAGCTCTAAGATAATCACCTTTCCAAGTTGTTTCTGACTTGGGAGTATGGGATCTGCGGGCAAAGTAATCAGCTTCAAATTTAGTAATCCAATCAGCGATGTACTCCCGTGATTCATCCCTCTTTTCAGCAACGCCGTTTTATCACTTTATCCTACATGGCTTTAGGGAATTGAGCGATCGCCTAAAATCTAGTTTTCCTTTCATAATCTTTACTTATAACATTCACAAGTTATTCAAAAGCCCACAAGTAGTTACTTACGGGCGTTTTGTTGCACATTAAAGATCTAAGAAAACCAAAATTACACAACCGTAATTTTACTAGGAAATTTACAGCTATGAGCTTCATTGATTGTTTATTTCTCACCCTAGCAAATGCTACAATCTGCATCGCTTTACCTAAAGCAATATCTTTAGTCAAATTCCGCAAGAATAGCGCTACTATCTAGCTTTTATTTCCTCGCCGCCACAAAGCCCGGACTAACTTGATTTCTTCATAGGTGTATCTTTCTCCCAAATGCTCGTAAATACTTTTGAGGGAATCTGCACCGACAGTTTTTAGAGCTTTTAAAATAAATTGCTGACGCACAGGGATCACCAGTTGGTCTAAATCTACTGGCTGGTTCATTTCGATCAACTCAGCTAAGTGACTTGCGATCGTATTTACACTTAAACTGCGCTCTTTGGCTATGTCTGCGGTATCTAGCCCTTGGCGGTGGAGTTTGAGCGTCAATAATTGACTATCGGAAGGAAAAGAGGCGATCGCACTTTTCACTTTTACCTTAACTGACTGCTGAGTATAAGCCGAAATTTCTGCTACAAAATGCTCTCCGTACTGAGCTAACTTACTACTTCCTACTCCAGAAATTTTGCTAAATTCTTCTAGAGTTTGAGGTTGAACTTGAGCCATCATTTTCAAGCTAGAATCGGCAAATACTATATAAGGTGCTATCCCTTGTTCGTCGGCTAGTTGCTTGCGTAAGGTGCGTAACTTTTGATAAAGCATCTCTATATCCGCAGCTTTTGGCGTTTCGCGATCGTCTACTACAGGCTTTGGTGCAGGACGAATAGCAATTAAAACAGTTTTTTTTCGCCGCATTACTTCCCAACTAAGAGCATTTAGCCGCAAAACCGAGTAACCATCAGTAGTTTGTCCTAATAAACCTTGATGTAGCAAACTTCTCCCCAAAAGCCGCCAATCGTCAGCACTTCTATCTTTACCAATGCCGTAGGTGGTTAATTTATCGTGGTTGTACTGCAAAACTTTTTGACTTTTTGAACCGCGCAGTACATCAATAATGTGACTCATCCCAAATCTTTCTTGACAACGCGCCACACAAGAAAGAAATTTCATCGCTTCAATTGTCCAATCTTCTTCGGGTTTTGGGTTACAGCAATTATCGCAGTTGCCGCAATTTCCTCCAAAACTTTCGCCAAAATACCCTAGTTGAATTGTTCGACGGCAAACTGTACCTTGAGCGTAGTCAATAATTTGCCGCAGTTGTTGTTTAGCAATGCGCTGTTCTTGAATATCTGTTTTTTGCTCAATCAAATACTCAACAGTTTTGACATCGCCATAACCAAAAAAGATTGTACACCGCGCCGCGCTTCCATCTCTCCCCGCTCTACCCGATTCTTGGTAATAGCTTTCAATATTGCGAGGTAAGTCGTAATGAATTACAAACTTGACATCTGGCTTGTTAATTCCCATCCCAAAAGCAACTGTTGCAACCATCAAACGGGCATCATCTCGAATAAACCGCGTTTGATTAGATTCTCTTTCTTCGTCGCTTAAACCAGCATGATAAGGCAAAGCAGAGATGCCATCTTGTTGCAATTTCATCGCGATCTCGTCTACCTTGCGGCGGCTGAGACAGTAAATAATTCCCGCACCTTCAGTTTTTGTTACTAATTGTTTTAATTGGTTGTAAGCTTGCTTTTTCTTTGGCTGTACGTCGTAGTAAAGATTAGGGCGATTGAAACTAGCAACATGAACTATTGGTTTTGCTAAATTGAGTTGTTGAATAATATCCGTACGGACACGATCGGTAGCTGTAGCCGTAAGAGCTATAGTAGGAACTGTTGGATAACGTTGGCGCAAAGAGCGTAATTGACGGTAATCAGGGCGAAAATCATGTCCCCACTCGGAAACACAATGCGCTTCATCAATGGCAAAACTTGCAATTCCAATTTGATGCTGGACTAAATCTATAAATGGTAAAAAGTACTCGCTTAATAATCTTTCTGGGGCAACGTAAAGCAGTTTCACTTTACCACTAAGGATTGCTTCTTCACGCGACTTCACTTGGTAGGAAGTCAAGGTACTGTTGAGAAAAGTTGCCCCAATCCCGTTATTTTTCAATGACTGCACTTGATCTTGCATCAGCGCAATAAGCGGCGACACCACCACCGTTAAGCCTTTTCTCAGTAACGCAGGCAATTGAAAACACAAAGACTTACCGCCACCCGTGGGCATTACCACCAGCAAATCTTGATTATTTAGCGCTTGTTCGATAATCTGCTGTTGCCCCAAGCGAAAGCTAGTGTAGCCAAAATATTTTTTTAGGGCAGATTCTAAAGACTGTAACTGAGGCATATTAGCCGAAATTTGCAAGAACTATATATTTTCGCGCTGATATCCTATTTGTGAAGGATATTAGAGCATTTGTCGATAACTGGGAATCCGAACTTGTAGCAGAGGGGGCAGGGAGGTTAACTTTAATTATGTATACCTACTTAAATTAACTCAAAATCATGCCGAAAGCAGTTTGGAATGGTACAGTTTTAGCCGAGAGCGATCGCACAGAAGTTGTAGAAGGAAATCACTACTTTCCGATTGACTCCATCAAAAAGGAGTATTTCAAAGAAAGCAGCACCCATACAACTTGTCCTTGGAAAGGGCTTGCTAGTTACTACAGCGTAGAAGTAGACGGGCAAGTAAACAAAGATGCAGCCTGGTACTATCCTAGCGCCAAAGAGAAGGCAAAAAACATTGAGGGTTATGTAGCTTTCTGGAAAGGCGTAAAAGTCGAATCGTAGTATTAGGGGGCGTTATGCCCCCTATTTAAAGATAGGCTTAAAGTGCAATCGCCTGAAAAACATAGAGAATAATTTTAAATTCAATATGAAAACCATCCAACAATTTACAGCTATTATTGAACGCGAAGGTAACGGATACGTTGGCTTATGTCCTGAATTAGATATTGCCAGTCAAGGCGATACAGTTGAGCAAGCAAAAAGTAACTTAGCTGAAGCTTTAGAATTATTTTTTGAATGTGCCAATCCAGTAGAAATCCAAAACCGTACCAAAGCTGAGGTTTTTGTTACCAGACTAGAGGTAGCTGTTGGGTAGCTTAAGGATTTTGTCGGCGCGGGAAGTTTGCCAAATACTAGAACAACATGGCTTTGTTTTGATGAGGCAACGAGGTAGTCATATAATTATGTAGCAGCTAACAGAATCAACAACTATTACTGTGGTTGTTCCTAATTATCGAGAATTATGGATCGGAACTTTGCAGTCAATCATCCGCCAATCTGGATTACTACGTCACTTATTTGAGGTGATACAGTAAGCCTAGCAACCCCAATGCTGTCATAAATTGATGGATTCCAGAGGCTATAAATTATTCACTTAAAGTAGACTTAAGGATTGTATTCAAATTCCTTTTGGTAGCGCGTACCAATCCAGTCACCAGTTGGGGTTTGTCCGAGGCAGTGACAAGTAATGCATTTACTTTACTACGTTGTTATGCTTCACGCATCCACTCTAATGATGGCTTTCGCTGCGATTTTACACAATCCTGCAAATACAAATTAATCAAACTTTGATAAGAAATTCCTGTTTCCTCAGCTAAGTCCTTAAAATAACTAACAACTTCTTCTTCAAGCCGAATTGTTACTTGCTTTTTAAGCTTCTTAAGGTACGGATTCTTTACAGATTTGGAGAAATCATACTCATCTTTCATAAAAGAAAACTCTTGTATTGTTGTTGCTCTCGTTTATTTGCGCTACGAGCCGAGAAAATACGAATGGTTTCTTCATCTTCTTTGTAGACGTGGCAAACCACCAATAATAATAGCGAGTCGCTCATGCCTAACATTATGTATCGCTCCTCCAATGTTCTGCGTCATAAAGCAAACGCGCATTTTCATCATAAAATACACCTTCTGCTTCACTAAACGAGATACCATGCTTTTTCTCATTAACTCTCGCTTTTCGCTCATCCCACTCAAATTTCAACTCGCTTATACCTACAGTGTAATTACAATGTATACCATAATTAAGTTGGATACGTTGAAAATTGCCGTATTAACTACTTACTAAAAATTCAACTTATTTAATACTTGGTTTCCCTTCCCATAACACTAACACCGAATATTTATCTGTTTTTGCCCCAGCGCGAAGTCAAGATATCATCTACTAATTGCTGCCAGTTGTCTCCGATTTCCCTGGCATAATTTATATGCAATCTCGCCGCTTCTACTACTTGGTCAAAGGAGCTATTTACTAGACTTTCCAACAGACTGCGGGGCGTATCGGTAAAAGAAGCGATCGCTAATTGCAATTCTTCCGACTGTTGCAAAAATTGCTCTTTTGCTTCTAAGGAGGTTTGTAACTCTGATGCGCTAACAGACAAAACGGGCTGCATAACCATAAGAAAGTAATCTTATTAGTATATCGGTACTAATAGTAACCGAAAAAAATTAAAAGCAAAATTTGATACCAACCATTACCCTAGTATCAGTTCTGTAGCAAAACTAATATCCGGGAAGGCTTGCACAAATATTTCACCTTGCTGTAATTTTTGAATACTCTGATAACTATTAGCAGTGGGTTCTCTAAATACTTCTACAACTAGCTCGTTTACATCTATTAGCCATACTTCCTTAATTCCACTACTTGCATACAAGGGAATTTTGATAACGCGATCGCTTTCAATCGTAGTATCGGCAACTTCTACTAATAGCAATATATCCTGGGGCTGGGGATGTCCGGCGGCGTAGAAGTCATCGCGGGGAAGAAGTAATGCTAAATCAGGCTGAGGCTCAGAAAAGTTGCTTAATATAACTGGATTTTGGTTAGAGACTATAATGCGATCGCCCAAGGATTGAAAAAAGAGCCTATTTAATCGCCTAATACAAGCCGCCTGACGACTACTAATTGGCGACATCTGGACAATTTCTCCTTGAATTAGTTCGACGCGCTCGTCTTCGCTCAGAATACCTGCAACTACCATCTGGTGATAGTCGTGGATGCTAAATTGTCGTTTTAATAGCTGAGTAGACATAAATACTCTCTTATTTAAAATGTAATATTTGTAGCAATTTAATTAAATGTTTGCTACAATCGTTAAGCCAAATAAGCGGATGTGGCGGAATTGGCAGACGCGCTAGATTTAGGTTCTAGTACCGCAAGGTGTGAAGGTTCAAGTCCTTTCATCCGCATTAATTAAGTTGTAGTAGCTTTTACTGTCTATGTGACTTTACCCATAACTTTGCCGCAACGGCAAGGTTATGCTTCCAAAAGCTAGTAGGCAAGGTTATGGTTCCAAACACATGGTAATTGAGCAGATTATTTTATTTTAAACCTTTCAACCTTCCAGTCCCAGTTGCTTCTGGACTGCTAACAAAGCAGCACAAACATTTTTATCTCTAAAGTAAGCTGGTTTACTGAGGCGGCTGGCAATCTTACTGCGAGTAGGTTTTTCCCCTTCAGCATAAATTTCTAAAGCAATCTGCCGTACTTCTCGGCAACACCGCTCTATTCGCTGTGAGCGAAGAGTTTTTCGATAGTCAATATATTTTGCTGAAATACCCCGACATAAATCCGAGAAGTGCCTACGAAGATACCGGACGTTATATCCTAGACGTTTTGCTACGTCTTCCATACACTGTGGTGGATATTCTTCACTATCCTTAATTGCTTCAAGGGTTTGTTTCAATTGGTTAAGATTGGAATTTCTTCAATCCAAATTTCTATATTAGAAATTTGGATTGAAGAAATTGTTTGAGTTTCATCAAGCTTATCAGCTAAAGAATCACAACTTAAAAAATCTAACACGGATATTTTTAGACAATAACAAACTTGTACTAAGTAGTTAGGCACAATTAAACTTAAAACGTTCGAGTGTGTAACCACCTTTGAGACTCCGAGCTTCCATTCCATTCATGATTGCCAGGGCTAAATCATATTCATCCTCAAACATCCGTCCGGCAATTTCATGAGTCTTGAGTTGATGCCATTGATCTTCAATCCGGTTCATTTCGGAGCGGTTCTGGGGGCAGGAAGAACAGAAATAAACCCTGAGAACGCGGTAGTGCGTCAAATAAACGTGGGATTGGTAGAGTAGAGGGGATCTCTCATCTGCAACTCGTCCATGCAATGCCCTTTGTGTGATCATTCTAAAGCCCATAAACACGGCAAGATGCCCAACGGACATCAACGCTATCTCTGTCCTGTTTGCCAACAGACGT
>NZ_JBYCCV010000046.1:0-30271 GCF_057473825.1 Aliterella sp. E5.1 | reverse complement strand
ACGTCTGTTGGCAAACAGGACAGAGATAGCGTTGATGTCCGTTGGGCATCTTGCCGTGTTTATGGGCTTTAGAATGATCACACAAAGGGCATTGCATGGACGAGTTGCAGATGAGAGATCCCCTCTACTCTACCAATCCCACGTTTATTTGACGCACTACCAAATCCAGCTTGCACGGACTTATCTTCATAGGTCGTCCTTTCATAGGCAGTCAGCGCGATCGCCTCCAACACATTCAAACTGGCGGCTCGTTATCCCACTCCATGGCTATTGTTTCCTATAACTGAAAACTTTTATATATCTAACTGACCGTTAATTTTATTGTTAAATCCGTAGACTTGGCGGCTGCCCGTATAGGGTACTAGCGTCACTTCTTTTTCGTCTCCTGGCTCAAAACGGACGGCGGTTCCGGCGGGGATATCAAGGCGCATTCCTTTTGCTACGTCACGGTCAAAACTTAATGCGTCGTTGACTTCATAGAAGTGAAAATGAGAGCCAACTTGAATCGGGCGATCGCCTAAGTTTGCTACAAGTAACTTTATTGTTTCAAGTCCTGCATTTAGTTCAATTTCTCCTGACTGAACGATTATTTCTCCGGGAATCATTGTTATGCCTTCTGTAATTTACGGAACCCACCAATTAGCTCTGCGTCTATTAGCCCTAAGGCATCTCGCCAACCTGGAGATAAAGGTGATAAATTTAACCAAGCAAGTTTTAAAGTTAACCTGTACTCGCTCAATCAAAAAGATGAAAATAAGTGTTCTTTCTATCGTTACTATAATCGCTCCTTTGGGATTGATGGCTCCAGCTAGTGCTTATAGCCCGGAAGATTTGGAACAGCTAAAGCAAACGCTTTTGTGTCCGAGGTGCGATTTAACTGGCGCGCCTCTTAACGACCTCGATCTTAGTGGTGCTAACTTGCGAAACGCTAATTTGAGTCAAGCTAATTTGTCTCAAACTAATCTTTTGGGCGCAGACTTAAGCGAAAGTAACTTGGAAGCTGCCAATTTCACTGGTGCTAACTTAACTAGCACTACTTTTACCGGGGCTAACCTCCGGTCAGCGACCTTGGAAAATGCCGACCTTACTCGTGCGGGACTATTTGCTACCAATCTAGATGGCGCGAACTTTAAGGGTGCAACTACAACTTATGCTAATTTTCGCGGCTCTAAGTTTAGGCTGACAACTTCACCTAGCGGTTTAGTAACCTCCGACCGTCGCTACTGGTAGTTTATGGAAGATTTTTGTTTTGGATGTTAGTTTTTAGTCCAATTGGGGATTACTAGCTACAGAACTTTAATCATCTGTTACAAAATGAACCTTAAATATGCAAGGGCGATTATTTCTGCGGCTATTTGCCTGTTGCCGGGAATTAGTTATGCTCAAGAACAACCAGACTACGCCTGTTTTTTAACTACCGAGTCTGGTCATACTGTTGATTTTTCCCAAAGTTCCCTGTGTGGCGCTCAAAAATCTGCCCCAAAAGTTCCGGTTAATATCGACGAGGAATTTTTGGCAGAATATAAGCGTAATGTTATGCAGTATGCAGAAGTGCGGGATAACTTGCTGGCTAATGTGGAGCAATCACCTCAAGTAAGTAGCTTGCAAGCTCAAAAAGTGTGCAGCGACTTAAAATCAGGACTCTCGCTTGATGAAATCCAACAAAAGCAGACTACAGAAACCGTCGAGCAAACAAGTTTAGTCAATGCTCAGATTATTACAAACTTGGCTACTAAATATTACTGTCCCAATGTGGCTAAATAGCTAAAAATATATTTCTAGCCGTTAACAATTCTTTATGATGGGGGTAAGCCACTCGATTAATTGATTAATGCTAAATCGTATTCAAGACCTGGCAGAAAAACTAGCTCCTCGCCTAATTGAAATTCGCCGCCACATCCATACCCATCCCGAATTAAGCGCCCAAGAACACAAAACTGCTGCTTTTGTGGCTGGTGTTTTATCTTCTAGCGGCGTTCGCGTCACTGAGACGGTAGGTAAAACTGGAGTTGTCGCTGAAGTCCAAGGAAACGGCACAGACACGCGATTGTTGGCAATTCGTACAGATATGGATGCTTTGCCCATTGAAGAACGTACAGGCTTAGAATATGCCTCCCGCGAACTGGGGATCATGCACGCTTGCGGACACGACGTACACACGACCGTAGGCTTAGGTACGGCAATGATTTTGGCTCAATTAGCCACCGAATTACCTGGTAATGTCCGATTATTATTTCAACCCGCCGAAGAAATTGCTCAAGGTGCGAGTTGGATGATTGCCGATGGAGGAATGGATAAAGTAACGGCAATATTGTCTTTGCACGTTTTTCCGTCCATTAACGCCGGAACGATTGGTGTCCGCTACGGCGCGTTAACCGCCGCCGCCGATGACTTAGAAATTGAGATTATTGGGGAGTCTGGACATGGTGCTAGACCCCACGAAGCCATTGATGCAATTTGGATTGCTTCGCAAGTTATTACCAATCTCCAGCAAGCAATTAGTCGCACCCAGAACCCCTTGCGCCCAGTCGTGTTGAGTATCGGACAAATTAACGGCGGTAGAGCGCCAAATGTAATTGCCGATCGCGTAAAATTGTTAGGCACAGTGCGGAGTCTGCACCCAGAAACTCGCGCTAATTTACCTAATTGGATTACTAAAATAGTTTCTAGCGTTTGTGATACTTATGGCGCTCAGTATCACATTAATTATCGTCCTGGTGTACCATCGGTGCAAAACGATTTAGCTTTGTCGCAGTTGGTACAGACGGCGGCGGAGGAAGCCTTTGGGAGCGATCGCGTTTTGGTACTTACAGAACCCTCTTTGGGGGCGGAAGACTTCTCTATGTACCTAGAACACGCTCCGGGGACGATGTTTCGTTTAGGGGTGGGTTACAAAGATCGCGCTCTTAACTACCCTTTACACCACCCATTATTTGATGTGGATGAATCGGCGATTGTTACCGGGGTAGTGACGATGGCATACAGCGCTTACAAGTATTGGCAGTATGGCAAATAATTTACTTACTCTGTAGCCAAGACAACGAATTACATCTATTAATGGTAATGGAACTTGGTTTACCTATGTAATTGCCATCGTTGGCTTGGTACTTCTGGGAATGAAAAAAGTTTGAATCTGCATCCTTCTTCCACAAGAAGGATGTTTCTAGGGGTTATAAGTTGCTAAATTGGCAACCAATAATCAAGTAAAAGTTGTTAGGGTTATGGCATCATCTACACCATTGCAAGGCACGGAATTAGTTGACTGTGCTAGAGCTAACGCTAAACAGGGAATTGAAACAGCAGCGCTACAATGTGGCTATGGTGACGATCTCAACACCTTTTCTAGGGAACTCAAGGCTGCTTGCGAACAAATGAATTTGCAAGTAAAAGAACTAAGCCAACTAATTACCGAGCAAGATATGATACTGCAAATGGGTGGTGGAGAAGTAGTTGCACCAGATACCGCTTCGGAACTATAGACGTATAAACAGTGCGATCGCATTTAACACTAAAATCAATTTTGGGCTTGAAGTGCGATCGCCTGTGAAAACCGACACTCTTTTCTACTATCTATTTCAAGAATTTCCGAGCATATTTTTTGAATTAATCGGTCAATCAACCTCTCTTGCTGACGATTATCAATTCACATCTATCGAACTAAAACAAGTTGCCTTTCGCTTGGATGGGCTATTTTTGCCACCCATAGATAAGCCAAATCTGCCAATTTATTTTGTTGAAGTACAGTTTCAACCCGATGAAACCTTCTACTATCGACTATTTGCGGAAATTTTCTTGTATTTGTATCAATACAAAGTTGTGCATAATTGGCAGGCGATTGTAGTTTATCCCCGGCGGAGTATTGAATCAGCGCCACCTGTACCTTTTCAATTTCTTTTAAATAGCATCGCGTCCGCAGAGTATATTTAGACGAACTAGAGGCAACTCAATCGCTTGGGGTGGGAATTGTCTAGTTAGTAGTAGAAAGCAACAAAAAAGCTCCAGCAAAAGCTATAAATCTAATTTCGCAAGCAAGGCAACAAGTAACAGATGAGCAACTTCAGCAGCAAATCTTAGAATTTATAGAGACAATAGTAATATACAAGTTTCCTCATCTTAGCCGTCAGGAGGTAGAAGCAATGTTAGGGTTAGACTTGATTAAAAACACTAGAGTTTATCAAGAAGCAAAACTAGAAGCAGTACCCCGGTTGTTGAAAATGGGGTTAACTTTAGAACAAGTAGCAGAAGCACTAGATTTAGATATTAAAGTTGTCAGACAAGCCGCATCAGAACAAAAGTAAGTTAAAAGACTTCTTTTGCTAGAACTTCTCCAATTTATACTTGTCTTATCCAGTCAAAGCCTGCAACTATGTAGTCAGAAGATATGCAGGCACATTGTATGGATGAATATATGATGAGCGCGATCGCCGAAGCTAAGCAAGGATTACAAGAAGGCGGTATTCCTATAGGTTCGGTGCTAGTTAAAGATGGGGTAATTATCGGACAAGGACACAATAAACGAGTCCAAGATGAAGATCCGGTTACTCATGCAGAGATCGATTGTCTGCGGAATGCGGGTAGAATTGGCACTTATCGGGGGACAACTTTGTATTCAACCTTAATGCCTTGCTATCTCTGCGCTGGTGCGGTAGTTCAGTTTGGCATCAAAAAAGTTATAGCTGGAGAATCGCAGACTTTCCCTGGTGCAGAAGACTTTATGAAATCTCACGGTGTAGAAGTTATCGATCTAGATTTGGCTGAATGCAAGCAGTTGATGAGTGAGTTTATTTACAATCATCCCCAATTGTGGAATGAAGATATAGGGAAATAGAGACGTTTGGGCGCAACGTCTCTAGGAGATGAACTCACTTAAACTAAAACAGGACTTTCTTGTTTCTTTAACTGTGTAACTACCATCTGCAAATTTGCTGGCGGTGCGACAGTCAAGCCGCGCCTAGTTGGTTTAACTGGACGAGTATTAACTAACTTCAATTCGCAGCTAGTCAAAATAGTCGCCAGTGCCAATTTCATCTCAAACATAGCAAACGCTGCACCAATACATCTACGGTTGCTGCCCCCAAAAGGTAAGTATTCGTAAGGTGAAAATTGCCTCTCTAAAAAGCGCTCTGGTTTAAACTTTTTCGGTTCGGGATAAATATCTTCTCTCTGGTGGGTGAGATAAGTAGAAATTAATAACAACGTACCGGGTTCAAGCTGGTAGCCCATAATTTCCATCGGTACTTTTACCACGCGCGGAAAGGGAGTTATGGCAATAGGATAAATTCGCAATGTTTCGCAGCAAACGGCATTCAAATATGGCAAACGTGCAATATCGCTAAGATTGAAACCCGCAGGTGAGGTTTTAAGTTCGTTTAATAGCTTTTCTTTAACTTCGGGCAAAGAATCAATCCAGTATAACGCCCATGATAAAGCAGAAGCCGTAGTTTCATGTCCGGCAAATAGCAACGTAATTAATTCGTCTCGCAATTCCTCATCAGTCATTGCTTCCCCTTCCTGATCCCGCGCGGCTAAAAGCAAGCTGAGAATGTCATCGCGATTAGGATCGTTTTGCTGTCTTCTTTCTCTAATTTCAGCTATGAGGATGCTATCAATTTGCTGTTTGAGACGCAAAAAGCGCCCCCAAGGACTCCAAGCACCCCAGTCTTTTTGCAAGGAAGTAAAAAACAGCAATAACGAACTTACTGGAGAACCAACCGAATCTAACATAGTTGTTAATACTTTCCTAAGCTCATCAAATCTTTCTCCTTCATGAATGCCAAAAACTGCGTTAAGAATCACTTGCAATGAGATTTCTTGCATGGATGAACGCACTGCAAAGGGCTTGCCTACTTGCCACTGACTTATTACCCGATTGGTAATGTTATGAATTAACTGCCCGTACGTGCGTAAGCGATCGCCATGAAAAGGAGGCATTAACAATTTTCGCTGGCGTTGATGCTTTGCACCCCCTAATAAAATCATTGAGTGTTCACCTAGCAGTGGCAACAATATATCATTAGCGCTATTTGTATCAAATAACTCTGAGTTGGCGGTAAAAATTTGCTCAATTGCCTGGGGATTGGTGAAATATACGACTAAAGGCGATATATTTTTGGAAATTGTAAAACTTTCTCCATACTTTGCGACCCGTTCTTCAAGCACTTTAAAAGGATTAAAAATCCACTTAATTGTGTTTATTCTACGAGCTAAAATTGAATTACTTGGACCGTCTGGAATTGCCATGGTTTTTATGTTTAAATTTTTAGGTTGATATCTACTTAGTTAGATAATTGCTGTAGTTTTTTATTTTAATTCACTTTATTAATTCCATTTCTTTGCTTATCAAATGCCTCTTACAATTAAGTAATTCTTATTAATAAAACTCTTGACTTTTGTTGAATAAACATCGTATTATGAGATTGTATTGATCTAACTAAATGCTTGTTAAAAGCAGGTGGTTAGGGCGCGGCGGACAATAGTCCGTTGCGCGGGATGAGTAAGATTAGAAATCGCCTTAAATTGCTCCTCTTGCTTGCAAAAAATCAATTAAAACCTCTTTTATAGGCATAGAAGACTGCGCTCCTGACTTTGTGGCAGCGATCGCCCCGGCTGCCGCTCCCCAGACAACAGCTTGCCTCAAGGATAAGTTTTCAACTAAAGCCGCCGCCAAACCGCCATTAAAGGCATCTCCCGCCGCTACTGTGTCTACAGTTTCTACCGGGAAAGCGGGGACAAAAAATGTTTCTTCTTTTGTGGCACAAATTACCCCTTTTACTCCTAGTTTAGCGATCGCGCATCCGACTCCACGCTGCAATAAAACACTGGTTGCTTCACTTGCTGAATCTACATCATTTACAGCAAATCCGACTAACTGACCAATTTCTACTTCATTGGGCGTAATAATATTAACTAGCGGATAAAGTTCGGCGGGTACTTCGGCTAAAACTGGAGCGGGATCGAGAATTACTTTTACCCCAAAACGTTTAGCAGCTTGGGCGGCTAATAAAATACTTGGTAGAGGAATTTCAAATTGCATTAGCAAAACGCGACAATTGGGTAATAGGCTGTTTAAGTTTTCTACATCAGTGCTATCTATACGCCCATTAGCACCAGGTACAACAATAATTTGATTTTCACCCGCATCATCAACACTAATTAATGCTACCCCGCTACTAACTTCGTCTACTAATACATTCTCTATATCTATTCCCGCAGCTTTGAGAGTTTTCAGCAATTGGTTGCCAAAATTATCGTCACCTACACGCCCTACCATAGAAGTAGCTACTCCCAACCGCGCCATTGCTACTGCTTGATTTGCGCCTTTGCCACCAGGTAAAGTAAAAAAGTTCTTTCCTAATAAAGTTTCACCAGGTACAGGCAACTTGGGCGTTGTGACAACTAAATCCATATTAATGCTGCCAAAGGTGATCGCGCGGGGGTTACTGCTCATGATTATTTTTGTTGGTATAGATTAAATTGCGATCGCATTAATTAGCTGCAATTATACCAAAGGAAGTTATTTGTATGTTTTCGTTTATTTCCGTAATTCATTCACTTCCCTCTATTCAAGCATTAAAGCAAAATGTGTTATGCCATTATAAAATTGGCAATTTTCAAAGCTGTCAACTACTTAAACGGGGATTAAATGATACTTATTTAGTAGAAACAGCACAAAAGCGATATATTTTGCGCGTTTATCGTCATAGTTGGAGAACTAAAGAAGAAATTGATTTTGAACTAGAATTACTGAACTTTCTGCATAAGAATAATCTAGCAATTTCCTACCCAATTGAAAAAATAACAGGTGGTTTTACAACGGCAATTGCTACGCCAGAAGGAACGCGTTATACTGCTTTATTTTCTTATGCTTCTGGTAAAGCTGTAGATCAAAAACTAGATAGCGAACAAAGCCGGAAGTTAGGAGAAACCGTTGCAACTATTCATAAAGCTACGAATAACTTTAAGAGTAGTTTTAGCCGCCCTGAATTGAATAACGAATATTTGTTAGATGTTTCACTAAATGCGTTCGCACCACTATATAAACATAGAGAGACTGATATTGCTTACTTGTACAAACAAATTGAAGAACTTAAAAGGAATTTGTTAGCCTTAAACTTACCAAAGTACGCGCCTTTTTATGGTATTTGTATAGGCGATGTTCATGCCGGAAACACTCATTTTAATCAAATTAACCAGCCAACATTATTTGACTTCGATCAATGTGGGTATGGCTGAAGGGCTTTTGATATTGGAAAGTTTATAAATACAGCAATTGTTTGGAAATTAGATAATAAAATTATCCGCTCATTTTTAGATGGTTATCAAACTATTTGTAAGTTGAGCAATATTGAACTTTCTGCAATTCCTATATTTACTAAAATTGCTCATATTTGGGTAATGGGAATTAGTGCAAGTGTAGTTGGCGATGTTTTACCTTACAGTTGGTTTACTGATAATTGGTTAGATAACAGGCTAGAGTTATTTAAGATGCTAGGCGATTGATATCTAAACATTCATGACATCTTCATAAATTTCTGTCATTGTGAGTTCCAAATTTACCGAATTTAAAATAATTGCATTATTTTTACCCAAAATATATTTAATCCAATTATTATCTCGATCTTTGCGATAAAGCTCTACTGCGATTTCGTCTTGGCTAACTAATACATATTCCTGTAAATCTTCTATCTTTTTATATGTCAGTAATTTTTCTCTACGATCTATATTTTCTGTACTTGGTGATAATACTTCAACAATTAAGCAAGGTTTAGTCAAGAAAAACTTTTCAGTATCCTGGGAGTTACAAGTAACTACTACGTCAGGATAGTAAAATACATTATCTGTTTCTATCCTGACTTTCATATCAGAGGCGAAAACTTGACAACCACACCCGCGTAAGTGATTCTTTAATCTGTTATGAATATTTCCAGTAATTAAACTGTGTTCGCGACTACCTCCTGTCATCGCGAATACTTGACCATTTAGATACTCGTGACGAATTTGGCTAGAATCTTCCGCTTCCAGGTATTCGATTAAGTTTATATACGTTAATGGTGCTTGCATAGTTTTCAGTAATAAACTAACTTATTTAATTTTAACTTAACTAACAGAGCGAATAACCTTACAAGGATTGCCTACAGCTATTACATTTGCAGGTATATTCTTAACTACACTACCCGCACCAATTGTAGTATTATCACCAATACTTACACCCGGACAAATAATGGCACCGCCACCAATCCAGACATTATTACCAATACTAATTGGGGAAGCTAGTTCTTTTTTAGTCTGGCGAATCAGTGGATCTGTGGGATGGTAAGCCGTGTATATTTGTACGTAAGGAGCGCATTTAACATTATCGCCAATATGGACTGTATTGCAATCAAGAATGATACAACCATAGTTCATATAAAAATCATTTCCTATATAAATATTGCTCCCGTAGTCGCAATGAAAGGGAGGAACAATTTGAATTTTTGCTTCTACTTTACCAAATAGTTCTTTTAAAACTTGTAAGCGCGTTTCTAATTCTTCTACAGTTGTGGAGTTATAGGTTTTTAACAATAGAGAAGCGCGTTTGCTGTCGTTAGCTAGTTCAAAGTCATCAGCTAAATATAACTCACCCGCCAGCATTTTTTGTTTTTCTGTTTTCTCAATCATTATCAGTTTTCATCTGTACATCTAAAATCAAAGATAATGTAACAGTTTAATAAAAAATATCAACTTTTATTGTTTATAAGGGCTAAATTATAGCATTGGTATAACGATGTTTTGTACGTCTTAAAGAGGAAGCTTTTGCGAAAAAGATTGTTATATATTTAAAAGTTAAAGCAAACGTAAGAATTTATTTAAACATAATTGTATCAACTACTATTGGTTATAAAAATAGTAAGATATTTAGTTCTAAAGACATAAATTAGGTAGCAAGATTATTTTTGCGATCGCATTCCATGAAACTAATACTGGTTCGGCTTCTAAAAAAGTATTTTTGGTTTAGTAGTATTGCTTTAGCAATCCTTGCAAGCATAACAATTTTATTTATCGTGCCAGCCTTTACGCAGCAGCCCGTTGTCCTAAATTTATTAATGACTGCGCCGGATGCCCAACCTTGGCAACAAGGTATCGTTAAAGACTTTGAAACCAAGTATCCAGGTATTCGCATCAACGTCATTGAAGGACCAAACGCTACCAATTTACTAGAAGACCTATATACCTCAGCTTTTATTTTGGGCGATTCTCCTTACGATTTAGTCAATATGGACGTAATTTGGACACCCAAATTTGCGGCGGCGGGATGGCTAAAAGATTTAACTAATGAGTTTTCTCAAGAAGAATTAGCAGTATTTTCGCCCAACGATATTGAGGGAAGTCGCTACGAAGGGAAACTCTACCGCGTACCGATTCGTTCCGATGCGGGAGTGCTGTACTACCGCCAAGACTTACTAAATGCCGCCGGGTACGAACCGCCAGAAACCTTTGACGAATTACTAAAAATCTCTCAAGCCGTACAGCAAAAAAATAAAGGCACTTGGGGCTATCTTTGGCAAGGTCGGCAATACGAGGGCTTAGTTGCAATGTTTGTTGAAGTTTTGGAAGGATACGGCGGTTTTTGGGTAAATCCCACTACTTTAGACGTAGGATTAGACCGACCAGAAACACTCCAAGCTATAGAATTTCTCCGCAATACAGTCAAAACTGGTGTATCCCCACCGGGAGTAACTACCTACCAGGAAGAAGAAACAAGACGGATATTTCAAAGCGGTAAAGCGGTATTTTTACGCAGTTGGCCTTACGTGTGGCCCTTAGCAAACGAGGAGGGTTCGCCGATTAAAGGCAAAATCGGTATTAAACCAATGGTTAGCGCCCCCGGAAAAAATGCCGGAACTTGTTTAGGTGGTTGGGGACTTGGGATTGCCAAATCTTCCCCGCACCAAAAAGAAGCAATGACGGCAATTCGCTACTTTACTAGCAACGAAGCCCAACGCAATTTTATATTAAAAGCTGGGTATGTACCCAGCCGACGGGAACTATTCAGCGATGCCGAAATAGTTGCTAAATACAACCATTACCCACAATTACTAAAAATAGTTGGTAGTTCTGTATTACGTCCGGCGATCGCTCAGTATGCCCAAGCCTCAGATATTTTGCAACGTTACCTCAGCGCTGCCTTAACAAATAGCCTTACTCCCGAACAGGCTATGAATGCCGCAGCAAAGGAAACACGGCTGTTATTAGGCAAATAATTTATGAAAACATCCGACACAATCCGCAGCCGAGACGGGCGTACAGCTTGGATACTCCTATTACCCGCGCTGCTGCTGCTAATGCTTGTATTTGCCTACCCGATTGCGCGGGCTTTTTGGCTGAGTTTGTTTACGCAAAACTTAGGTACAAAGCTGCAAGCAGAATTTTCTGGCTTAGATAACTACGTCCGCATGGCGGGAGATGGGCGTTTTTGGCAAAGTTTTTTGACTACTAGCATTTTTACTACTACTTCCGTTGTGCTGGAATTATTGCTAGGAATGGGCATTGCATTAGTATTAAACCAACGCTTTGTGGGGCGCAGCTTAGTCCGCACCAGTGCTATATTACCTTGGGCTTTGCCTACAGCTTTAATTGGGCTGGCTTGGGCGTGGATTTTTAACGACCAGTTTGGCGTAGTGAACGATATTTTGCTGCGCTTAGGGCTAATTGAAACGGGCATTAACTGGCTGGGAGAGCCAAATTTGGCAAGAATTGCCGTAATTTTCGCGGATGTATGGAAGACAACCCCATTTATTAGTATTTTGCTACTAGCTGGATTGCAATCAATTTCCCCCGACCTTTACGAAGCCCACGCTATTGATGGGGCGACTCCGTGGCAGAGTTTTCGCCAAATTACCTTACCCTTATTAATGCCCCAAATCTTGATTGCTTCACTGTTTCGATTTGCCCAAGCTTTTGGGGTGTTTGACTTAATTGCGGTGATGACTAATGGTGGCCCTGGGGGCGCGACGGAAGTAGTATCGCTGTATATATACTCTACGGTGATGCGTTACTTAGACTTTGGCTATGGGGCGGCATTGGTAGTAGTAACTTTTTTATTATTAGTGGTGGCGGTAGCGATCGCAAGTTTCTTGCTAAGTAAATCTCGAACTACTAAAGGGATGGCTTAAATATGTCAGCAATTTCTAAAAAAGCAGAAACTATTAGTTTTTCCTGGCAAAGCATCGTTTTAGCGATTTCAGTTATCTTAGTTACTATATTTTGCCTAGCCCCGATTCTGTGGCAAGTATTGACTTCCTTTAAAGTTAACGAAGATATTGCCGCAATTCCGACTAAATATTTCCCTAGCCGCTACACCCTCAATCACTACATTGAATTGTTTACGCGGCGCAGGTTTTGGACGTACATTCTCAACAGCGCTTTTGTGTCCATTACTTCGACAGTGGTTTCTCTAGCCATTGGCGCACCAGCAGCTTACGCTTTAGCCCGGTTGCGTCCTTGGGGCGGAAAAGTAATTTTAGCCGGGGTGTTGATTGTCACTCTATTTCCCGGCATTCTATTGTTTTTAGGCTTGTTAGAAGTAGTCCAAGTCCTGCACTTAGGCAATAACTACTTATCGCTAATTATTCCTTACACGGCAATCAACTTACCACTAACTATTTTGGTATTACGCAGCTTTTTTGAACAATTACCAAAAGATTTAGAAGATGCGGCAAAAGTTGATGGTTACAACACCTGGCAAATGCTAACGCAAATATTGTTACCGATGACTATCCCCGCCCTCGTAACTACAGGGATTTTGACGTTTATTTTTGCTTGGAACGAGTTTATTTTTGCTTTAACGTTTATGACTCGCGACGAATTAAAGACGATTCCCGTAGCGGCGGCGCAGTTGGGTGGCGCTTCAGTATTTGAGATTCCTTACGGTCCGATTGCGGCGGCTACAGTTATTGGTACTTTGCCCCTAGTATTGCTAGTTTTGTTTTTCCAACGCAAAATTGTTCAAGGTTTAACGGCGGGTGCTGTGAAGGGATAACACCAATTACAAAATGAGTGGATAAAAACCTATGGCTAAACTCGAACTAAAAAACATCAATAAAACCTATAGTCCTAAAGTTGTTCCCGTCAAAGATATTAGCTTGAGTGTGGACGATGACGAATTTTTGACTTTACTAGGACCATCAGGTTGTGGCAAATCTACCACACTGCGACTGATTGCTGGATTAGAAGAACCGACAAGAGGGAAAATTAAAATTGGCAATGTAGACGTTACTAATACTAGACCAGGCGATCGCAATATTGCGATGGTGTTTCAAAGTTACGCCTTATATCCTCACCTCACCGTCTACGAGAACCTTTGTTCTGGACTCAAACTAAAAAAGACTCCCGCCGCCGAAATTAGACAGCGCGTTGCCCAAGCGGCGGAAGTTTTAGGACTAGACGCTAGTTTAATGAACCGCAAACCCGGACAACTATCGGGCGGACAACGCCAACGAGTAGCCGTTGGTAGGGCTTTGGTGCGCCGCCCAGATGTATTTTTGTTAGATGAACCCTTAAGTAACTTAGATGCCCTGCTGCGCGAACGAGTCCGCGCTGATATCAAACAACTATTTGCCGCTCAAAAAGTGCCAGTAGTTTACGTTACTCACGACCAAACAGAGGCGATGACTCTTTCAACCAAAGTTGCAGTCTTAAATAACGGCTACGTGCAGCAGCTAGATCCCCCAGAACGCATATATAGCCATCCAGCCAATCAATTTGTAGCGGGATTTGTCGGCAGTCCGCAAATGAATTTACTCACTTTGCCCTGTCAAGAACGTTATGCCATGTTGGGCGACAGCAAAATTAATTTACCAGAAAATATGGTTACAGTACCACCACAAATTGTTTTAGGTATTCGTCCCGAAAGCGTCCGCATTCCCCAACCTGGGGACACGCAAATAATTGGAGGTAAAGTGTTCTTGGCGGAACATTTGGGTATGCACAATTTAGTTAGCGTCAAGGTAAATAGTTCGCTAGGATCAGATATTACAGTCCGAGTTTTATTACCTACCGACCAAAGTTGGAGTGACAGAAATATTACCTTAGCACTACCATCTCAAAGCATTCATTGGTTTGACGTGCAAACAGGTGATGCTTTATTTAGACATAATTAATAGCTTACTGGGGTTTTATAAGACTTGAGAGATTGCTGTATGAACTCGCAAATCGGGTTTCTCAAGAAGTTTTTGTAGAAAAGCTTTTAGTTCTTGCTTCGTTATTTGAGCCTGCATCATCCCTACCTCGCTGTAATCGAAATCGATTGTCTCAGCAAATCCGCTAACGGCAGTATCCCAATCACCAGTATCCATGCAAACGTGTATGCGAATATGGCTTCAGTTGCTTTCTGTAGTGACTTACTCATGATAGTCTTCAATTGTTTGATCAGGATGCTGTGCCGCGATCGCACCCGACATCTTTAATTAATTCAAATCCAATCTGCGATCGCGTAGCTGCTACTTTACTAAAATCTTCGCGATCGCAAGTTAACAAAACTATCCTACGCAAAAGCGCAATCAATTACACAGCCTAAAATTTGCGGATGGCGATCGTATAAGACGCTCGTTGCTTGGACTCTCGTTGAGTTTTCACAATCCGGAAGTCCCGATCGCAGTAAAGATGCTCTAATTGGGGCGTGGCTTGGAGGATTTTCTCCACCTTTTTAGTTGTAGTTCGATCCAAGTGCTTCAATCTAGTCAACTTAGGAGAAGCAACGGCTTTTGTAAACCAGGCATCTGCCATATCAACAGTAAAAGACTTAGCTCGGATTCGCAACGCTTGCTCAACGCCCACATTTTGAATCAACCATTGCTGATTCCTGACTTCGTACCGTTGAATCAGCATAAAGTCATAAGCCACCAGCCACGAGGATAGATTTTTCAATAGAGGAACGCGAGAACCAGGAGCGTACCGTGCCATGTTGGCGTAGTATCCATCTGGGTGAAAGATTTGGTAAGACTGGTCGCGGATACGCCCCGGAAAAATGTCTTGAAAGGGAATCGTAGACCAGAGGGATAGCCAAACTCCCTGAACCAGAGAAGCCTGATCGCTGGCAACTGGAACTGGATTGCGCTGCTGAAGTTCTGTAAACAGCGCTACAAGTTCTGTCTTGTAAAACTGATTTTTTTGTGCCAGAGAATCACCATCGCGTCCAGTAACTAGACGCAACACAGCTTGTTTCAAATCCTCTGTACTTTTCTGCGTGAAGTCATCCAGGTTTACCATAGACCTTACTATTCATCTTTTGTTAAATTGAGTTTGTTCGCTGGCAGGGAATATGCCTAGATTACGGAAGACAAATCTTGAGTAGTAGCGCTCGTCCAGTCTAATTTGTTGGGCAAAACGTCTGTAGAAACACTTTTATTGATGGTTTCAAATCTTTTTTGCGATCGCTAAGCCTGCCATTTTACTAAAATCTTAATGACTACAGGTTACACAATCAACTCACAGCATAGGAACAACACTAATTGGCATTTTGAGCAGCAAGCATGGCGTTGATATGAGTAAAAATGCGATCTAACTCACCAATCGCATCTAGTTCAGCAATTTCTTCTGGAGTTATCCAATCGGCTTTCTTCTTTTCCAGAAGACTCTCCATTCGCAGTTGTAGAGGTTCGCTGAACTTAAATAAATTCCAGTCATCAATTTTTTCAAGCTGAATCTCATGAATCAGTGAGGACGGTTTATTGACAGTTGTAACCATTTTCACCCCTATTACACCGATATCCACAAACAATTAACCTTTGTGCCTAGCAAAATTATAACTTTCCCCTTGAGCAGCAGAATAGGAGCGATCGTCCCCGCTAATATACGCAAATCGCTACACAGGAGGGAAGCTCATGGTTAGTAATGTTTCTATATTATTGGTGAGTCAGTACCGATATAGTGCTGTCATTCTAACTTACCTAGTTGGTGGTTGCTTATAGACTTTGCACTACCACAAGCAACTTAATTAAATCCGCTCGCTGCATGCATCAAGGTTGTTAGCCTACTATCTAGACTAGATACTATGAACTAGCTATAGGAGCTAATTGCCACGCTCTAGAATACTCTTTGATAACCTGCCGCCCTTGTCTAGAAAGGAATTTAGTTACAGTTCGAGTAGCAACCTTTGCTGCATCCCGACGACGCTGAAACTCATATTCCTTGCTATGGTAATTTTTTGCAAAGTACACCATTGAATTTGTGACATAGTGTTTATTAATTAAGTGAAAATTGCAGCCTAGCAACATAGACAAGATGGCAAGATGAGCAGATATTTCGTTCTCAATTTCCTCAAACTTTGTTGTTACCTGATATGAATAAATAGTTGCGTGAGATACTTGACAGAGAGCCTCCCATAGAACTTTTAGTTCAGCCAGTTCTGGTGCAACTATCTTTTTTAAGACTGCGTTGGAAAAATAAATTGTTTCTCCAGCTATCCATTTCGATATAAAATTGTCGCTTTGTCGTAAAGACGCAAATTTTGCAATCATCAATGCTTCATAGACCGAGCGTAGCAGTACCAAACCAGAACCAGGCAAACCATCAATTGTTAGGATAAGTGCTGAGTAAAGTGCAATTTCATTTTTGACTACTGCTGATACAATTGGTTTTTCGGCATCGCTATGCTGGCTAAGATTACGTTTTCCCACAAAACCATAAAATAATTTAACATATTCGTGCTGTGTATTTATGCATTCTTGTATTGCTGATATGCGTTCAGGGAATCTTTCTTGAGTATAATATCGGTTTCGTTGACGTTCTTTTTCCAGTTCATTGAATCGCATAAGCTATTAAATATTAAAAGCTAAATTGCTGTTTATACTAAATACTCACACCTAGTCTGTGCAGCACAGATAACTGAAGTTATCGATATAATTGTTTTATAGCTCTGACTTACAGGAACTTAATATTAAGTACCCATAATTGATTTTCAGGTGCGGTTACTGCTGAGTAATCAAAGCAGGCTAACTATATCATTATCATTGTACTAAAATTTTCTGTACTATCTTTTAATAAAGCACAATATATAATCATCCTATTTATTTTTAGGCATGATAGGCAGAAATTTTCCTTATACCAAAAACATTTGGAAATTAAATAAAATTTTTCCGTATATCCACTTTGTATTGAGATATTATGCGGAAAAACTCTGTTGCGAAGCTTGAAGTGTGAGAGTGATCGCGTTTATTAGCCTAAAATCAAAAACAAACTCTAAAAAATATCTCCAGTGAAATATTATATTGTCGATGTGTTTGCCCAAGAAAAATATAACGGCAATCAATTAGCCGTATTTGTGGATGTTGGCACAACAAGCGATCGCACAATGCAGCGTATAGCTAAGGAAATAAACTACTCTGAGACAACTTTTATTACCGATAATCAAAGCCGCGAGGGTGGTTATGACGTGCGGATATTTACCCCAGCGCAAGAAATTCCTTTTGCTGGTCATCCTACATTAGGGACTGCATACATTATTCAGCAAGAAATTATTAAGCAACCTGTTGAAAAAGTTACTTTAAATTTAAAAGTTGGGCAAATACCTGTAACTCTGCACTACGCAGATAATTCTGTCCAATTGCTATGGATGCAACAAAAACCGCCGACTTTTGGACAAACATTTAATATAGATGCGATTGCACCTATATTAAATTTACCTACAGACGATATAGATAGTAACTTTCCGATTCAATCCGTTTCTACTGGCTTACCATTTATAATCGTGCCTCTAAAAACCTTAGCCGCCGTTAAAAAAGCTAAGGTAAATCTAGAATCGTATTTTGAACTAATTAGTAACACCGAAGCTAAGTCAATTTTGATATTCTGCCCAGAAACTTACCACCAGGAAAATAACTTAAACGTGCGCGTATTTTGCGATTACTTAGGTGTTCCCGAAGATCCGGCGACAGGAAGCGCTAATGGTTGTTTGGCTGGATATTTAGCGAATTATGCTTATTTTGGCGCAGATTCTATTGATATTCGGGTCGAGCAAGGTTACGAAATTGGTAGAGATTCGCTCTTATTGTTAAAAGCTAAAAAAACAGACGCAGACATTGATGTTTTTGTTGGCGGTAAAGTAATTATGGTAGCTAGAGGCGAATTTGTCTAAAAACGTGGATCTTAAAGAACGTTTATACAATCATCTCATTCAACTAGTACGCGATCGCGATCCTTACTTCTCGACGGCCGGGCATTTTTTTGTCCAGCAATACATCCTTCAACAATTGCAACAGTGGGGAAGCGTAGAAATTCACGAGTTTCAGGTAAATGGAAGAACCCACCAAAACCTAATTTTGCATTTACCCGCCGCTACTAGCAGCAAAAAGCCACCGATTTTAATCGGCGCACATTATGACGGCGTACCGGGAACTCCCGGCGCAGATGACAACGCTACTGGGGTTGCAGCTTTGCTTGAATTAGCGAGAATCTTTGCAACGCAACCAATCAAACACCCACTCCAGTTAGTTGCTTTTGATATGGAAGAATACGGCTTATTGGGTAGTATTGACTACGCTACTAAATTGCAAAGCCAACAGCAACCGTTACGATTAATGCTTTCTCTAGAAATGCTGGGTTATTGCGATTCTACGCCTGGTTCGCAACGTTATCCGTCGCCTTTAGGGCGTATTTACCCAAATGCGGGAGATTTTATTGCTTTAATTGGCAATTTACCAACTATTCCCGACTTACTTAGCCTAAGTGGGAATATGCGTAAACATGGTAAAGCGTGTCAATGGCTACTTGCACCCAATCGCGGGTTAATTGTACCTCAGACACGCTGGAGCGATCACTCGCCATTTTGGGATCGAGGTTATAAAGCAATAATGGTGACAGATACCGCTATGCTGAGAAATCCTCACTATCACAAAGAAAGCGATCGCATTGAAACTCTAGACTTAGACTTTTTTACTGGGGTTTGCAATAGTTTAGCTCAAGCAATACCCTTGTTATAGTTAGAGTCTGGCTGTATTAAAAGTATTGCATTGCGCCGGATCTCCGGTTTGAATTCCCTGCTTAAACCAGCGAACTCGTTGAGCCGAACTACCATGAGTAAAGGATTCTGGTACTACATAGCCTTTAGATTGACTTTGCAAGCGATCGTCGCCAATACTACTAGCAGCATTTAGCGCTTCTTCTATATCACCCGGTTCTAAAATCTGCCGTGAATTCTGGGCTTTATTTGCCCAAACACCTGCAAAACAATCAGCCTGCAACTCTAGCCTGACAGAAAGTTGATTTGCTTCTACTTCACTAACTCGACTTTGCAAAGAGTGGACTTTATCAGATATGCCCATCAAATTTTGGACGTGATGCCCAACTTCGTGAGCAATTACATAAGCTTGAGCAAAATCTCCTGGTGCTTGAAGACGCTCTTGCAAATCTCGATAAAAACTTAAATCTATATATAACTTTTGATCTGCTGGACAATAAAAAGGACCTACCGCCGCTTGAGCATAACCGCAGGCTGATTCTACTCTGTCGGAAAAAAGCACTAAAGTAGGCTCTACGTAGTCTCTGCCCATCTCTTTAAATAGCGGTTTCCAAGTATCTTCAGTATCAGCCAAAACAACCGAAACAAAGTCCGCAAGCCGATCGCTTTCGGGGGAATCCCTAGATACAGAAGTTGGATTATCGTTACTAGGTGCAACTTGCTCTAAAATTGCCGGATCTACACCTAAAAACATGGCAATCAGCGACAACACAAGAAAACCAATTCCGCCGCCTACCACTGGACCCGAAACCCCTGTACCGCGACGATCTTCAACATTGCTACTTCTACGCCCAAATTCCCAACGCATGACAACTTACCCAGTGACTTTAATTGCAAGTGTGATTTACTACTGCTAATACTTACAACTTACTTAGGTATTACTTATGCTTTGTCAGCCAATTTTAGAGATACACACAGCGACGGATCTTAACTAAGATAAGAATTATTTTGCCGTGCGATCGCAGCAACAATCAAAAAGCTAGTAGTAATATTGCATAGCCACCTGCACCAACAGCAAAAGCCCAAAAACGGCTCTCGCGCTCCTCTGGCAATTCTTCTTTAAGCACATTAAGGACGATTCCTCCAGCCAAAAAAGAAAAAAGTAAAGCAGTTACGCTCTGTGATATTTCTGTACTACGCCCAACTATCCAGCCAAAAATAATGGCGGCAGCTAATAGCCAACGCCCCAAGCGATCATAGTTATGTTTATAGTGTTCGCGCAAGCTGTTATCGTTCACTACAAAATGCAATGCCATAGCGAAAGCAAAGAACAATAAACTCGTAATACCTGGTTGTTCTCTATGAAGTAGCAAATAACCGATTAAGGCGTTATATGCTGCAAAAGAGATAATATGCAGCCAAAAAACTTCCGAATCTGTAACATCTCCATTGCCTGCTTTTTGGTTGCGTCGGCGCGATACTTTAGCCGCCCGTTCGAGTCCATAAAATACAGCTAGACCAAAAAGCGCTAGTAGGTATACGTGATATTCCAAAAAGGTAAAGTTTTCATTTAATGACTGCCTAATTGTTTCTTGGGCTTCGCTCAAATCGGGGAGAATATGGACAAAAACATAGGCAACAGATACACCACTCCCAATTGAGAGCCAAATACTTTGATGAGTGGAATTAAAAAAGTGTAACTTACCAGCATAAATATGGACAATAGCAAGTCCAATTGCCAGAAAACCGGACAAAAGCGTTACTGATGGGCTAGGCATCGAGGGTTCGGGAACTGCAAATAAAAGTTTATCCATCTCGTGCCTAATTGCCTAGGCAAAGGGAAAAATTACTTGATATTACGTTAGTCAAGATAATTTCAAGCAACTTCTAGCGCTGGAAGGATTTTAATCAGGTGCAGGTTTGAAAAAATAGTCTTGCTTAGGGCTTTAAACGAGAGGCGCAAATATGCCGCAGTATTTTGGACAGCTAGGGACAATTGAGCAACCTTGGTCAACTCTTGGCGCTGTAAAAACTATCAAACGCGATGCCAAAGGCGGGCGCAGCCAACGCACTTCAATTCAAATTCAATGCGATCGCGCTAGCTTAATTATTACTATTCTTGCGGCAAATTTAATTCGCGTCCGCCTAGCACCAAAAGGCGAATTTATGCCCCGTTGTTCTTGGGCTGTAGCAATAGATGATAGCGAATTTGCGATTGCACCAGTCGATTTAGTTGAAAATGACGAAGTTATCGAAATTACTACTGAACTAATTAAAGTCAAAATTAACAAAAATCCTTGCCAAATTAGTTGTTATGACAAGTGCGATCGCCCTTTTGCTCAAGATATTGCCCCTATGGGCTGGCGTAAGGGTGGCGTAGCAGCATGGAAAAAAATCGAAGCGGAAGAACATTTTTATGGTTTTGGCGAACGTACAGGCTTATTAGACAAGCTTTCCGAGTGCAAAACCAATTGGACTGTAGACGCTCTCGATTACGGATCGCTTAGTGATGAGATGTATCAAGCAATTCCGTTTTTTATGGCATTGCGTCCTCAAGTTGCCTACGGTATATTTTTCAACACTACTTTTTGGAGTCAGTTCGACCTGGGCGCAGAACAACCGGGAGTTTTGCGAATGGAAACGCGGGGACAAGAACTAGACTATTACATTATTTATGGGGCTGAACCTGCCCAGATTTTAGACACCTACACTCAACTTACAGGCAGAATGCCAATGCCGCCAAAATGGGCGCTAGGCTACCATCAATGTCGTTGGAGTTACGAATCAGAGGACGTGGTACGTCAACTTGCTAAGGAATTTCGCTTTCGCCGCATTCCTTGCGATGTAATTCATCTCGATATTGACTATATGAACGGCTATCGCGTATTTACCTGGAGTCCCAAACGCTTCCCAAATCCCGCCCAGCTAGTGGGAGATTTGTCAAATGATGGCTTCAAAATCGTAACAATTATCGATCCAGGGGTAAAATACGAACCCGAAGCCGATTATCACGTATTTGATAGCGGTGTAGCTAAAGATTACTTTGTCCGCAAAGCTGACGGGCAATTATTTCACGGTTATGTATGGCCCGAAAAGTCAGTTTTTCCCGATTTTATGCGCCCCGATGTGCGTCAGTGGTGGGGTGACTTGCACCAAAGCCTAACTAACATCGGCGTAGCGGGAATTTGGAATGATATGAACGAACCGACCATAAACGATCGCCCATTTTCCGAACCAGGAGAAAAAATTTACTTTCCCTTAGATGCACCCCAAGGTACAGAAGAAGATAGTGCAACTCACGCCGAAGTTCATAACTTGTACGGGTTAAATATGGCTAAAGCAAGTTATGAAGGCTTAGAAAAACTCCGCCCTGATGAGAGAAGTTTTGTATTGACACGATCGGGCTATGCTGGAGTGCAACGTTGGTCATCAGTATGGATGGGCGACAATCAATCGTTATGGGAACACTTAGAGATGTCCTTGCCAATGTTGTGCAATATGGGCTTATCGGGTGTTGCTTTTGTCGGCTGCGATGTCGGCGGCTTTGCAGGAAATGCAACGGCGGAATTATTTGCGCGGTGGATGCAAGTCGGAATGCTTTACCCCTTTATGCGCGGACACTCGGCTATGACTACAGCCCAACACGAACCTTGGGTATTTGGCGATCGCACCGAAAACATTTGCCGCGAATACATCAATCTGCGTTACCAATTATTACCTTATTTCTACACGCTATTTTGGCAAGCTTCAACAACGGGAGCGCCGATTTTACGCCCACTTTTGTACCATTTTCCGAGCGATCGCAAAACTTACGAACTATACGATCAAGTAATGTTAGGTGCTTCAATTATGGCAGCGCCAATTTATCGCCCAGGAGTCGAACATCGGGCGGTTTATTTGCCTCAAGGTACTTGGTTCGATTGGTGGACGGGGGAAGTTTACAAAGGGGAAAGTCATATTCTGGCACACGCACCTTTAGAAAAAATGCCTTTGTACGTCCGTGCTGGGGCAATTATTCCCCTGCAACCAGTAATGCAATATGTAGATGAAAAACCTCCCGATTCCTTAACCTTACGAATTTATCCAGGTACAGGCGAATTTACACTGTATGAAGATGATGGACATACTTTTGCTTATAAAAATGGCGAAGTTGCAACTACAACTATTCGCGTGTACGAAGAAGAACAGCAGTATGTAGTTGAAATTAGCGATCGCACTGGTAATTGGCAACCAACAAGACGAGAAATAATTGTTGAATTGATAGGTATTGGCAAACAAAGCTTTAATGATGATGGCATATCTCGCAGTTTGGGCTTTTATAGAGTTAATTAGGCGATCGCACTTGCACTAGTGCAAATTATGTAGACATATAGAGTCAATAATTTTTTGACTTTCTGCAAGAATGATAAGCAAAGTGTTTTGAGGTGAATCTGTTCAGGTCTAATTGGTTTGTCTCTCAAACTAAGACAAGAATGATAAGCAAAGTGTTTTGAGGTGAATCTGTTCAGGTCTAATTGGTTTGTCTCTCAAACTAAGACAAAAATGATAGGCAAAGTGTTTTGAGGTGAATCTGTTCAGGTCTAATTGATTTGTCTCTCAAACTAAGACAAATATTAATGCGTAGCAACTTTGACGTTAAGATGAGCGTATATATTAATATCTAAGCAACCAAGCTGGAGTTGTATAGTGATGAATCTCAAGTTAGACAATGCAGTAAACTATCACTACAATAAATTTCCACCAAATAGTCTTGATTATGAGAAGTTTGTCGTGCAACTGGTCAAAGCAACTGATGCTGTGGCTCGATATGACCAAATGCTGAAAAATATGCACAACAGTGAAATACTATTAGCACCTCTAAGAAACCAAGATGCAGTTATATCATCAAGAATGGAAGGAACTGTGAGTACGATGGATGAAATTCTAAAGTATGAGGCAGATTATGACGATGAATTACAAGCTACCCCGAACGTTAGATCGGAGGTCATTGAAACTATCCTTTATCAAAGAGCTTTAAAGGCAGCCCAGAAAGCCATGGAAGAAGGCTATCCACTATCACAATTTTTAATAAAGAGTATCCACCAAAAATTATTGTCCTTTGGGCGAGGGGCATCAAAATCCCCAGGCGAATTAAAAAATGAACAAAACTATCTTGCTGATACCTTAAAAAAGAACATATTGTTTATTCCAATTAGTCCTGAAAAATTACAAGATGGATTAGATAAATTATTTCAATATATCGAATCTAGTACACATCCGACATTAGTTAAAACGGCTATAACACATATTGAATTTGAAGCATTGCATCCCTTCAAAGATGGTAATGGTCGTATAGGTCGAATGCTAATTACATTAATGATGTGGTCTTCTGGGGTAATATCAGAGCCTCATTTTTATATCAGTGGATATTTAGAAGATAACAAAGATGAATACATAGATGTTATGAGAAATGTTTCTGCAAATAACGATTGGGAAGGATGGTGTAGTTTTTTTCTTAAAGCAATTGAGCAGCAGGCGATCAGAAATCTTGCAATCGCAGAGAACATAAGAAATTTGTACGAAGAAATGAAAATTGTGTTTGCGGATGTATTATCTTCAAAATGGAGTGTTAATGCCCTTGATTTCATATTTACAAATCCACTGTTTAGGAATAATAAATTTGCAGTAAATAGTGGAATTCCGAGCGCTAGTGCTGCGAGATTTACCAGAATACTTTTAGAGAAAAATCTGATTAATACAGTGGAAGAAGCCTCTGGAAGAAGACCAGCACTATATTCGTTTGAACCACTAATGACACTTGTTAGGGTTTAATACGAATGCATCTAAAAAGCCTGCTGCTCCAGAACTTATCATTATGGGTAAGAAGTGAGTGCCAGGGTTTAGCTGTGTTTGGTGAGTGGGAACTTTAATGTACATAATGTCTGAATAGATAGCGGTCGCTTTAGTTCCAAAGACACAGAAATCGAGTTGAGAAGAAGTGTGATCGCGCCTATTAAATTTACGTAAATTAAGCAATCGCATTTATTCCACACATACACAGGAATGCGATCGCGCGTGCTAAATTTGCGCTAATATGCGATTGCTTTAATTTCAAAGATTGAGTTAAGAAAAACGAGCAACACCAAAGGAAGTGGAGTAGGATTATCGGTAGCAGAGTTAGCGGCAATGATTCCCCATCGGCAGATTGGTGTTACAACCGTTGGTAAAGTTCGCAAAATAGGCGGAAATCTAATTCGCACCTCTGGCAGAAGTCCAAACCATGCTACTCTAACGGGCTTGAGTCCAGAGGAGATTAGCAGCTTACTGACTCCAACTATCACTAATCCATCCCAGCAATTGTCATGATTGGAGCAACTTCATGAGCTATCCGAGAATATTTGCAGATTTTCATAATGCTGACACCGCAGGACAGTTGCGACTAAACTGTATTGGTACAATTGAGGAGACGGTAGCACGTCAACAAATTGAATTGCAAGTAGGTCAGTTATTGACGCTCTACAGCGAAGAATTAGAAGTTGACGGATCAGTTCAATACTCTGAGTCAGAAAAGGTATGGGTTGCGCGGATTGATTGGGATCAAATTCGGGAAACTGAAAGTGGTTATGTTGACCAAGTACGGTCATAAGTGCGTAGCTGGTTTTGACTGAAGAAAGCGAAGTCTTTTATCCCACAGTTACAAAGAGAACAAGTGCGATCGCGCGTTTGCTAAAGTTGCCTTATGCGATCGCTAGTAACGTATGCGATTCAAGTTTAATTTTGGGTAGTCCTAATATTCATCCGCGTTTCAATAATTTTAGAAACGCACTAAAAATTTAGTGAAACTATAAATATTACTATCGCGCGATCGCACTATCAAAGATATGCGTAACATGATCGCGCGATCGCCAATTTAAAAAGTAGCACATTTATCAAGAGTCAAATTTACTCCAATCTCCATTATGAGGTATGTGCTGACATAGCTACTTATGACCTCACAACCAAATCGGCTTGAGATAGAACTAACAATACCTGCTACCCATCCCCAATTGCTAGAGGGCTTAGATTTGTGGTTGCGTCTGGGATTGCTTTCTGAAACTCAAGTTATCCGAATTTGCCGCGCTCAGCTAGTTTGTGCTTTACCCATACTTGAAGTAACGCCTCAAGCAGATTTTATCGCCACACCACCAGAAGAAACAATAGTTCCGGCTAGAACTCGTCCTGCACCTATATTCAGCCGCATTTTATCTTCTCTTATGGAAGAAATTAGCGTTGTGTGGCTGCTGTTTCTAGGCGTGTTCATGGTGATAGTATCCTCTGGATCTCTAGCAGCAAGTCAGTGGCAAAATTTCTCCTCCGTCGGGCAATATGCAATTTTATTTAGTTATACTTTGGCATTTTGGATCGTCAGCTTGTGGACGCGACAACAACCAAATTTAAGTTTAACAAGTCGTATTTTACAAGTTACTACCCTATCTTTGATTCCAATTAATTATTGGGCAATCGATGGACTCAAACTGTGGCAGGGTGGATTGGGGTTAGTTATAGGAGCGATCGCATTTTTAAGTTTAGCCGCGATCGCGTGGACGTTACTGCGATTGGTAGTACCAATTAAATGCAATACTCTGGCGCTGAGTTGGTTGCAACTGGGTTGGGCTATACCTGGATTTCCCCTCATTGCCATTTATATGGGTACGGTAAGCACCGCAGGGGTTTTATGGCATCGGGTAGAAAAACGCCGGGAAAGCTTAACAGATTTAGGGATTAGTGGTGTTGTTATTGCTATTTCCACCTTATTACTTTTAGGTAGAGGCGTATTACGGGCAGGCGTACCCATAAATTCAGTTGGACTAGCGTTAGGAATAGGCGGTTGGATACTTTGTTGGTTAACTCGCCATCAGGTGCAACCTCTATTTACTCGTACAGGTATCGGGTTATTAGGACTGGGTTGGATAGTCGCTGTTAGTGTCGAACCACCTTGGCAAGCGATCGCCGTTAGTATTTTAGGTATCTATTTATTAACCAGTCGTCTGCAACGACTGTGGCAAGTACGGGATTTACTCGCTATATTTTTTGTGGGATTGCAGGCTTACTATCTGTTGTGGCGAATTATTCCTAGGGTAGGGAGACAGCAAATTATTGGCTTTGCAACGCAAGTTGCAGGGGGAAATTTATTTCCAGGCGAACTTATTGGACTACAGCTTTTTCCTTATATCATTATCACCCTAGTAGCTGCCTCTCGCTTGCGTCGTGCCTCTAAGCCAAATTTAGCTAACTATACCGAAGGCATGGTATTAATTTTAGGCATTGTTCTTGCTTTAGTTAGCCTATTCCATCCCTTGACGCGATTTCTTTACCTACTTGCCTCTATACTTACCCTGACAATTATCCTCCGTCAGCGCGCAACTGCCGCCGCATGGTTAATTTATCTCACGCACATAACAGGCATCTTAGCTTTGTGTGCATGGATAGATTGGAGTTTCCCCGATTTAGATGCTCGATTATGGGCAATTATTTTAGTAATTGAGATGGTAGCCGAGTGGGGTTGCAGTTTAGCGTCTCCTCTCATTTGGCAGCGCAGTGCGTGGCATATCGGTTTGGGATTAGCAGGATTGAGTTATCCCTTACTGATAGAATCAAATCCCTATTGGGGATTAATTTGGTTAATCACCCCTGCTTGTCTCGCATTTCTAGGTAGTCGTACTAATTTTATCCAACCACGTCTAGCAAGTTGGCTGAGTGTTATTACTCTACTTTTAGCTCAATTTTTAATGGAAGCTGAGATAACGCCTTTATTAATTAGTACGGCAGTTGCAACAAGTTTAATGTTAGTAAATACGCAGCAATTGCAATCGCAAGTTGTAGCTGCCATAACTGTTGGTTTTGGCTTAGGTTTTGTATGGACTTGCCAGTGGCAGCTTTGGGACACAATTTCCCTTCATTGGTTGCCAACATGGATTGGTGTTGCTTTGTGGGGGTTATGGATTTTACGACAATTTGCCACTACGGGAATTTACGCCCTAGCATTAGATAGTTGGGCGATCGCCCTGAGTATAATTAATCTAACTTTTTTGACTTTAGGTAGGCTAGAAGTTTACTCCATACAAGATTTTTATCTAGTTTTAGCAGCAGCTATCACCACAGGAGCAATTACTTATCGCAACTGGAGACAGCCAACAAATTTAAGTTTCTTCGGTATTGCTTGGGGAATAGAATTATTGGTAGTTGGTACTGTATGGTGGATATCTCCATCATTGATAAATATTGCGATCGCAAACTTAGGATTAGGACTAGCAACGCAACTAAGTGGCGATTTGTGGGTACGTTGTTTTGCCTTTTCCTACCTTTCTAGTTGGCACATTATCCCGCTTATATATGCAGTCCTAGGATTAATCTTTGCCCACAATACATTTACCGCCTACGCCGGACTTTACACTTTAGCCGCAGCATTAGTTGGAATTGGTGTAGGGCGACGTTTACCCCGTCTTAAAGCAATTACATATATATCCATACTTGGTATTTCCGGTGCTGCTTACGAACTCTTGATTTATCAATTGATGCAATCTAAAGGAGGACAAGTAGGGGATGGCATAGTATTACTATCCGCCCTAGCCTCGGCGATCGCAATTATCTATCGTTTTTGTTCTCGTTGGTTGCTATTTTATTGGAGACTTGCACCCCAAGAATTACTCGTAATTACTCATCTTCACTGGGGAGTTGGGAGCCTTTTATCCCTACTAGCACTAGGATTTACTTTAAGCAACATTGGTAGCAATCTTTGGCTGGGAGTAACAATAACGCTAGCAGCTTACGCCGCTTGGCAAGGACGCAACCGCGATCTGTGGGTGTATTTGGGAGTAGTACAATTAACAATTGCGATCGCCCACTTTTTTGATCGAATTTTACCTTTATTTGCGCTCTTTAGTTGGGCAGCCGCGATCGCCTGCATATTCGCCTATATTTTATACTCGTTACCCTGGCAAACTTGGGGTTGGTCAAAACAACCTTGGCAGCGTTCTGCTACTGTTTTACCAGGAATAATTGTCTTACTTACATTTAGCAACATTTCAATTGCGAGTTTATTTCTCGTTGCTGCTTTTTACGCTTGGTTAGCAAGGGTAGAAAATAAAATTCGCCTTAGTTATTTGAGTATTGTTTTAGCTGATTGGGCAGTTATTCGGCTGATCCAGAATTGGCAGCTTACCGAGGCTTTGTGGTATGTATCGGTATTAAGTGGTTCGTTGCTTTACGTTGCCCAAATCGATCCGCTATTGCGATCGCCTACTGAAAAAGAAAAGCGTCATATTCTACGCATCTTAGCTGTAGGGTTATTTTGTTTTACAGCTTTATATCAATCAGATAATAGTTTGTGGCAAGGAATTTTAACTATCTTCCTTGGCGTTGGCTTAATCTTAGCAGGAATAGTATTTCGCACTCGCTCCTACTTATATGTCGGGACGCTAACTTTTATAATTAAAGTCCTGCGGCAACTTTGGTTATTTATCGATAACTACTCTTTGCTGTTATGGGCAATTGGGATTGTAGTTGGATTAATATTTATTTGGATTGCAGCAACCTTTGAAGCCCGTCGCAGTCAAGCAAACGCATTGATGCAAACTTGGATTCGAGAACTAGAAACTTGGGAATGAAATTGTATTATTGCAGCAAAAGAGCCAAAAACGGGAATTTTCCAGTCGATCGCTTCATACAAGAAATTTAGATATTATGAAGAAAATTTTAGATTATTGCGATCGCAAGTGCTTGTGATGCTTGGATAGCACAAAAGTTTAGATGAGTACTTTCAATCTTCAAAGTCAGTTTCATTTTCAATTAATTCAAGAAACTGCGAAATCTGTTCAGTTGATTGAATGTGATAAATACTTTTAGTGCTTTGAGCCTGCTCGATTAATATTTTGCTGAGAGTTGATTTACCGCCTCCAGTATTGCCAAACACTGCTACTTTTTTCATTACAACTCTCCTTTTATGGCAATCAAGTCACCGTAGAAAGCGATCGCTCTAGGCTAAAGTTACATGAATCGCGCGAAGTCTTCAATCCTACATAAATGACTGCAATGCTTGTGCCTCGTTATGGAGTAAAAGATTATATAGAAACTTTCAATATAATAATGTGATAGTTAGCTGGCTTCGTTTTAGGTGGTTGGGGCGCTATTTCTAGATTATCTGTGAGAGGATGTCACTAGGGCGTATCTGCAAACTCAAAAGGGACATTAGATATAGTGGGAAGAAAGTGAGAATATGAAGATTCTAATATCTGAAAACTAACGGGAGTAACTTTCTATGCCGCTACATCGTGGTGACCTAAATGATGCTCAATGGCAGAAACTTCATCCCTTGCTGCC
>NZ_JBYCCV010000045.1:0-30532 GCF_057473825.1 Aliterella sp. E5.1 | reverse complement strand
TCATAAATATTGTTCGTGGTAGAATCAATAGATATAGATTTGGTAACTCCTTTTGAGTCGTTACCCGCCTTATATCCCGACGCTCATCGAAGCGATAGAGCGCGGGACTTACGGCGAACAGTTAAAGCCGGAATTGCGATCGCCAATTTAGAAATCTTACCCGAATTATACCCAGGGATGGATATAAATTTTGCGCGTAGTGGCGATCGTAAAATAGTAGAGATTAAAGATAACAAGTATGGGTAACGGGTGCAAGTCTCGACCCTTTAGAGGATGGTTATCCTCATCCCATAACTGTAACTTTGCGGTAAATTTACCCATTGCCTGCAATTTAATGTTTAGTTTAAAGTCCCATATTTAACAATCAACAAGCAATTTCTGTCATCAGTATCGCGCTCGTATACAACTCTATCTGCCAAACGCCGGAGCAAAAACCAACCATAACCACCTTCTTGAAGCGTACCGGGTTTTGGTTCAGTTAATACATCAGGATTAAAGGGTTTGCCTTTGTCCCAGATTCTAATCTCAAATCTATCAGCCCAGAGACTCAAATCAATATCTATAGTTGTATCTGGCGGTAAAGATTGATGAGCGTGGCGTACAGCGTTTGTAAACCCTTCTGCTAAAGCTAAATTGAGGCGATAAAGCTCTCGATCTGACCACAATAATTGAGATAGATGTTGCAAACAAAATTGCTCAAACCATTGTTGAACTTGGTTGAGAAACTCAAGATTGCTATACACCGTCAAATGGTCTTGCTTTAACATACCCTAGCGCGACCGCAGTTCACTTAAAAAAAAGCAATAAATAGCCAAAAGCCTAAAGAAGAAGTTTTTTCTACTTTTAGTTTACAAAACAAACACTACCTGCAATCGTAGGCGATCGCGTTATTAAAATTGACACCTGTAGGAGTTTCTTCTCAGCATAACGCCAGTTCAGAAACTACAGGTGTCAAAGTACGATTTTTTTGTGTAGCTAGATTACTTTAGAATAGCCCTAGAGTAAAGGATTTATCAATGGGGTAAGTAGCACCAATACCTAGCCACAAGGTAATCAACGTGCCAATCATGAACACTGTTGTTGCCACAGGACGACGGAAAGGGTTTTGAAATTTGTTGACGTTCTCAATAAAGGGAACAGCAATTAACCCGATTGGTACTGAAGCCATCGCTAATACTCCCAGCAACTTGCTAGGAACGGAGCGAAGAATCTGAAACACTGGATACAAATACCACTCAGGCAAAATTTCCAATGGCGTTGCAAAGGGATTAGCCGCTTCGCCAGTCATAACAGGGTCTAAAACCGACAAGGCAACAATACAAGCGCCCGTTCCCAGAATTACAACAGGGAACATATACAACAAGTCATTGGGCCAAGCAGGTTCGCCATAGTAGTTATGACCCATGCCTTGAGCAAGTTTTTCGCGTAACTTTGGATCGCTAAGATCCGGTTTTTTGAGAGTTCCCATCAGTAAAGTGTTCTCCTTTTAGAGTTGATAAAAGCGCTTAGCTATTGCTAAGGGCTAATAGCTTAATTTACAAAGGTCCAGAAATGCCTTGCTTGCGAATCATCAAAAAGTGCAGCAACATGAAAACAGCAATCAACCAAGGCAATACAAAGGTATGAGCGCTATAGTACCGAGTTAATGTTGCTTGACCTACACTTGAACCGCCCCGCAAGAGGTCAGCCATGAGCGTACCAACGACAGGAATAGCCTCTGGTACACCACTTACAATTTTTACAGCCCAGTATCCGACTTGATCCCAAGGTAAGGAGTAGCCAGTTACACCAAACGAAACGGTAATAACTGCCAAAATTACACCTGTTACCCAGGTTAATTCGCGGGGCTTTTTGAAGCCACCAGTGAGGTAAACCCGGAAAGTGTGCAAAATCATCATCAACACCATCATGCTTGCAGACCAGCGATGGACAGAACGAATGAGCCAACCGAAGTTCACATCGTTCATTAAATACTGTACGGAAGTGTAAGCTTCAGCAACCGTTGGTCTGTAATAAAACGTCATGGCGAATCCAGTGGCAAACTGGATCAAAAAGCAAGTTAAAGTAATCCCGCCAAAGCAGTAAAAAATGTTGACGTGGGGGGGTACATACTTGTTGGTTACATCTTCAGCAAGCGCCTGAATTTCTAAGCGCTCCTCAAACCAGTCGTAAACGTTTGCCATACTTGTAGTAAAGTTCTTGAGAATAGATTACAGTTTTTAAACTCTCAAAACTAAAATTAGTTATAAGAGTCAATTTTCTAAGGTTTGCACAAGTTCTAGGCATCTAGCACTTTATTTATTGTTGCTCAACGCAGTAGTTTTTGGTTTGCGACAGCTTGTTGCTTTCCTTGAGGGTTGGCAGTTAACTGAGTTTTTCTGCATTAGTTCTATAAAAAAAGTAACATAATCGAGAGGATGATTTCATAATTTTGGCTGCCAATTATGGCGAAGTCTGGGGGAGATTGAGGGAAAATAGTTAAATGAGTGTAAATTACAAACAAATTTTCAAAGTCGGAATCTTTCTCATATTGTCTTTCTCGATCGCCTGGAGCAGTTGGATATCCCCCGCCGCCGCGCTGACCAAAGAACAAAAGTTAGTCTCGGAGGCATGGAGAATTGTTAATCGTACATACTTAGATGATACTTTTAACCACCAAAATTGGGCATCGGTGCGGCAAAAAGTCTTAAAACAGCCGTTAAATGATGAAGAATCAGCGTTTAATGCCGTGCAAAAGATGATTGCTACTCTTGACGACCCCTTTACACGGTTTTTGCGCCCAGAACAGTATCGGAGCTTGCAGGTAAATACGTCAGGAGAGTTGACTGGAGTAGGTTTGCAAATTGCGTTGGATGTAAAAACTGGAGTTTTGGAGGTAGTCGCACCAATAGCTGGCTCTCCCGCCGATAAAGCCGGGATTCGCCCGCGCGATCGCATTACCAAAATTGATAGCACTCCAACTACCGATATTACCCTAGACGAAGCGGCAGCAAGAATGCGGGGACAAATTGGCTCTCACGTGTACTTGACTATTGAGCGCGAAGGCGAAGCAACTACAGAAATCGATCTAACGCGCGATCGCATTGCTCTAAACCCGGTGGTTACGCAGTTGCGTTATTCTCCCCAAAACATTCCCATTGGTTATATCCGCCTAACTCAATTTAATGCCAATGCTACAACTGAACTTGCTCATGCAATTGAGAGTTTGGAAAAGCAAGGGGCAAATGCTTATATTCTAGATTTACGCAACAATCCCGGCGGTTTATTGCAATCGGGAATTGAAATTGCGCGGTTGTGGTTGGATAAAGGCACGGTGGTCTACACTGTAAACCGTCAAGGGATTCAAGGCAGCTTTGAAGCTTACGGTTCGGCGTTGACTCGCGATCCATTGGTAGTTTTGGTCAATCAAGGTACAGCTAGTGCTAGTGAAATTTTAGCCGGAGCGCTGCAAGACAACGGGCGGGCGACTTTAGTCGGAGAAACTACTTTTGGTAAAGGCTTAATTCAGTCTTTATTTGATTTATCTGATGGTGCGGGAATAGCGGTGACGGTAGCTAAATACGAAACCCCCAATCATCGAGATATTAATAAGCTTGGCATCGCCCCCGATCGCCTAGTTAAACTTGAACCTCTTACCCGCGAACAAATTGGTACAGAGGCAGATATCCAGTATCAAGCCGCCGTAGAGTTGTTGACAACCAACTTAGAAGTAGCAAAAGCAGCTTAAAACTACAAAATAATTGGCGAATTCTTTAATGTGTTTAAGTCTAACGCCGCTAATTGCGGGTAAGCGTTAGCGATCGCCTTTTTCCCTCTAAGAAACCCTATATTTGCGCCGGGACAAATATAGGTCAAGGTTTCGAGATTAAAAGTTTCCCGCAGTAATTGCACGCTGTTAATTTGCCAATACCACTGAAAAGTTTTAGAAGTTCTTAACGGTACGGGTTCCCCTTGTTTATTTGGCAGTAAGTGCCGTCCCGTAAACAAAATTCCGCCATTGTGAGGATAATAAAAGCAGGAGGAGCCAGGAGAATGCCCCGGTGTCCAGATTGCTCTCTGGTCGCTTTTGAGAGTAATTTCTTGCCTAAAAGTCGTTACTTTCACTTTCGGCAATAAGTAAGCTTCTTGCTCTTGAATTAAAACTTCACAATTAAAAGTGTTTTGAATCTCGCGTACCTTGCCAATTGCGCCCCGATGAGTGATAAATAGACTTTTTACCCCGCCGTGCGAAGTCAAAAACTCAAACGTTATCTCATTGATTGCCGGACAATCAAGCAAGATATTACCTTCTTTTTCTACAATAAGATAAGCAGTTCCTCCTAAAGTGTCAGAGTTGGGTGAAAAAGCACAAATATTGTCGAATACAGATTGCGGTTGCTTGGGAGGATGGCTCGCGGGAATTGGTAAAGAATTAGTTGTATTAGTACCAATGGGAAGGGAAGAATCTGAGTACACTGCTACCGTTGTTAGAAAGCTTTGGTTTTTTGATTATGAATGCAGTTTGTCAGAAATTTTAAATAAGTTTGGCATTCTCAAATCCTAATTAAACTTTATTTTAATAGCATGATAATTGACTGGATTATTCTTTTATTGATGGCACTATTTACTTATTTTATAGTGCGCCGGAGCGTAGCTGGCGTTACTACAACACCTGTTTGGCTGTTGTGGCTAGTGTTGATGATACCTCCTTTTGTTTGGAGTATGTGGGTACTAATTTATGGTGCAAAGCAACTCCCGCCGATAGAACTATTGATAGGCATGAGTATACTAAGCATATTTTTCTATCTAAAACTGCACCAAAGAGGACGAAAAAACTTAACCCCTAGCCAAAATGAATCAGCGCAGGCGGTAGAATCACAACCGCCAGTAAAGGAAGTTGCCCCACCGCCTGCGCCAGTACGCCCCATTGATAAAACCGAAGAAACTAAGCTAAGAAATTGTTTTCCTTGGTCTATTTTTTATGTAAATAATATTGAGTATCGACCCCAAGCAATCATTTGTCGGGGACAATTGCGAGAAAAGTCTCCATCCCAAGCTTACGATCGCATCAAAGAAAACGTCCGCTCGGAGTTTGGCGATCGCTTTTTGGTATTGTTTCAAGAAGACAGTACCGGAAAGCCGTTCTTTGCCTTAGTTCCCAATACTCAAACGGCGAACAAAAGCCGCAATACTAAAGTAACTCGTCCTGGTCTAGCTCTGGGACTACTAATTGCTACTATTTACACTACAACCTTAGTCGGCGTAGAAATTGCCAATGCAAATAATGTTGCCCTATTAAGATCCGACCCTGGGGTACTTTTAAGCGGATTACCTTATGCGGCTTCTTTGATGACTATATTGGGGATTCACGAACTAGGGCATTACCTAACGGCAAAATACTACAAAATTCGGGCAACCCTGCCGTACTTTATTCCATTTCCGGCATTTTTGGGAACCTTTGGCGCATTTATTCAAATGCGTAGCCCCATACCCAACCGCAAAGCATTATTTGACGTGAGTATTGCTGGTCCCTTGGCAGGTTTTGTCGTCACCTTACCCGTATTAATTTGGGGTTTAGCTCATTCGGAGGTGGTATCGTTGCCAGAAAACGCCGAACAATTATTGAATCCCAACGCTTTAGATCCCAACTATTCCTTGTTATTGGCACTGCTAAGTAAATTGACCTTGGGTATCCAACTAAGTGCCAATAGCGGGCTAGACTTGCACCCTGTAGCCGTAGCTGGGTTATTGGGATTAATCGCTACAGCCTTGAATTTGATTCCTGTAGGACAACTTGATGGCGGTCATATTATCCATGCGATGTTCGGACAACGCAACGGGATTGCCATCGGGCAAATTTCCCGTTTTTTATTACTAGGGTTGTCCTTGCTTCAACCAGGTTTTCGGTTATGGGCAATTATCTTATTTTTTATGCCCGTTGCTGACGAACCAGCTTTAAATGATATTAGCGAACTAGATAATAAACGCGATATTTTGGGCTTATTCGCCATAGCATTGCTAGTAATTATTATCTTGCCGATGCCCGGAGCGATCGCTCAATTATTGAATTAGCAAAAAAATCCACTTTTAAAATCACAGGTTATTGATGGTACAACCAATTCATGTTATCGGCGGCGGCATAGCTGGAACAGAAGCCGCGTGGCAAATTGCGGCGGCGGGCATACCAGTAATATTGCATGAAATGCGCCCCCACCGAGTCAGCCCAGCCCACCACTCTCAGGAATTGGCAGAACTCGTATGTAGTAATTCCTTTGGGGCGCAATCGAGCGATCGCGCGGCGGGTTTATTGCACGCTGAGTTGCGTCAGCTTAATTCAATAATTATCTCCAAAGCTGACGAACACTGTGTACCCGCCGGGGGCGCTTTAGCGGTAGATCGAGGTAAATTTAGCCACGACTTAACTACAACTGTTGCCCAGCATCCAATGATTGAACTGCGGCGAGGCGAAGTTGAGCAAATCCCTCCAGGTATTGTCGTATTAGCAACAGGTCCCTTGACTAGCCCTCAACTTGCCGAAGATTTACAACGATTTACGGGGATGGAATACCTCAGTTTTTTTGATGCAGCAAGTCCCATTGTTGTCGGGGAATCTATCAACCGCGATATTGCTTTTCTAGCCTCTCGTTACGACAAAGGCGATGCTGACTATCTCAATTGTCCAATGAGTCGGGAACAGTATTTGCACTTTCGCCAAGAATTATGTAGCGCCGAACAAGCAGAACTAAAAGATTTTGAACGCGAGACGGCTAAGTTTTTTGAAGCTTGTTTGCCTATTGAGGAATTAGCGCAGCGCGGTGAAGATACGATGCGTTATGGTCCCTTAAAGCCTGTCGGTTTATTTGATGCCCGTAAAGGGGATTTTCGCGCTCCCGAAAATAAATCCCAGCGTCCCTACGCGGTAGTGCAACTGCGCCAAGAAGACAAAGCAGGGCAGTTGTGGAACATGGTAGGATTTCAGACAAATTTACGGTGGGGCGAACAAAAACGCTTATTTCAAATGATTCCTGGCTTGGAAAATGCGGAGTTTGTGCGTTTGGGAGTAATGCACCGCAATACATTTATCAACGCGCCGCAGTTATTGCAACCGAGCTTGCAATTTAAGCACCATGCTACAGTTTTAGCTGCTGGACAAATAATTGGAACCGAGGGCTATACTGCTGCCTCCGCCGGAGGATGGTTGGCGGGAACCAATGCTGCACGTTTGGCTTTGGGTAAGCCGCCCTTGACGTTGCCCCCAACAACAATGATGGGGGCGCTGTTTGAATTTATTAGTTCTGCTTCCCCCAAACACTTCCAACCAATGCCGCCCAATTTTGGCATTTTACCAGAGCTACCGCAAAAAATTAAGAGCAAACAAGAACGATATGCTGCCTATCGCGATCGCGCTTTAGCTGATTTGGCTACTTGGCAAGCCGAGCTATCTTTAAGATTAACAAGTGTGGGAGTGTAGCTGCTTAACTTTTATTAGCATCTCAATCTATGCTGAAAAATTTAACGGGCGATCGTGGTAGATTTCAAGATTGAGCATCGTCAGCTATCTGCTTAGTCTATTAAGTTTTGCATTAGCTGGCGATCGCTGCTACAATTGATTGAGCGTGTGGGTATGTAGCTCAGTGGATAGAGCATCAGATTCCGGTTCTGAGGGTCGGGGGTTCGAATCCCTCCATACTCGTTAAATAAAAAGCCTTGAAACAATTTTGCTTCAAGGCTTTTGTTCCTTTAGATTAAAAAATTTAGGTCTAAACCCGATCGAGAGATTAAAGATTTTAAAGTAATAACTGGGGTAAAACATCATACATTACCCGATTTAACTAATTTTAGCCTTCACTATCTTTAAAGCTTTGTACTATCCGCGACAACTCGCTTTTTTCATCTACAGTAATTCGACTTGGGGAACCGCTAATAATCCGTTCGTAGTTGCGGAATGAATCAGTAATTTGAGGACCTGCGGCGCTAATTGTATACTCACGGATGCCTTTATCGTGCCAAGAACCGCGCATTTTGAATACATTTATTGCTCGTGACATTTCGCCGCGAATTTCTACGTATTGCAGCATCAAAATTGTGTCGGTAATTGTAGAAATATGAGAATCAGTAATTGAATTTGACCCCATAAATTGCTCGGATGTATTGGTAAAAAATCCGGTAATTTCTTCTTGTTTGGCGTAACCTGTTAACCCAATCACAAATTGACGAAAGGCGTTGTTACTAACTCCCCGCGCCAAAGCTGAAAGCGAATCTATAGCAATTCTAGAGGGTTTGAACTCAGCAATTTCTGACTTAATAATTTGCAAATGCTCTTCTAACCCTGTTGATTCGGGATAAGCACAAATAATTTTTAGCAACCCTTTGCGTTCGAGTTCTTCAAAATCTATTCCCCAAGAATAAGCATTCCGCGATAATTGAGCGCGGGATTCTTCGTAAGCAAAGGCTAAAGCGCGATCGCCATTTTTGCAAGCATTTTCCAAAAACTTGCTTACGAGCAGAGTTTTACCTGTTCCGGTAGCACCAGTCGCTAAAATAATTGAGTCTTTAAAAAACCCACCACCGCACATTTTATCTAAAGTATCTACTCCCGAAGATACTCTGATATTGGATGACCTTTGAGTTAATTGCATTGCTCCTAAGGGAAAAATATTAAATCCTTCATTACTAATCGTCAAAGGATACTCGCCTTTCATGTGCGTAGAACCGCGCAACTTCAAAATTTCAATAGTCCGGCGGCGACGTTCTCCTTCTAAAACATTACGCACAATAGTTACATTGTCCGATACAAATTCTTCAACTCCAAACCGCGCTACAGGTCCGTATTCTTCAGTGCGTTCGGTAGTCATGATTGTTGTAACGCCGATTTGTTTTAACCGCGCTACCAACCGAAAAATCTCCCGCCGGACTATTGATGATGCTTCGTATTGCTGAAATAATGCCGTAATTGAGTCGATAGAAACTCGTTTGGCTTTGTATTTAGCGATCGCGTATTGCAGTCTTTCTATTAAGGCTGAAAGATCGAAGTCTCCTATAACTTCTTGACCTTCGGGATCTGGAGAAGCATCTAATATAAATAGCTTGCCGTCATCAATAGTTTTTTGTAAATCCCAACCTAAACCCCAAGTATTTTTAATAATATCTTGAGGAGTTTCTTCAAAGGTTACAAATACGCCTGGCTCATTAAAATAAATTATCCCATTATAAAGAAACTGTAAGGAAAACAAAGTCTTACCTGTGCCAGAAGTCCCGCTAACCAACGTAGTTCTTCCCACGGGTAAACCGCCCTGACTTATATCATCAAATCCCTCGATCATTGTCCGCAGTTTTTGGACACCTTTACTGTTAAAAACTTGAGAGTTGATGGCTTGATTATTATCGTTCATTTTTATTAAAATCAAATTTATTAAAGTTGATAATTAGTAGGAGAAACTCAGCTAGTTTCTCCTACCTATTTACTGCTTATTCTTCATACTCTTGGATTTCTTCATACAATAAGTTTAAGCCAATTAAGACCTTTTCTCGATCGGAAAGATCGCCAATAATCCGTCGAACTGGAGGTGGTAAAACTTTAGCTAATGTTGGCGTTGCTAGGATTTTGTCTTCCTCGGCTAGGTGAGGATTTTTGATTACATCAATTACCTTGAGCGCGTATACTCCCTGAAATTCTTGTTCCATAATATTTTTGAGCATTTTTAAAGCCCGTACAGAATTAGGGGTATTACCTGCAACGTAAAGCTTGAGAATGTAAGCTTTTTTTAGAGTATTCATAAGGTAAGTAACGGCAACAAATAGCTACTATTTAGTAGCAGAATAATTAGACGGATGAAAACGATACATCTCGCACAAATGCGCTAAGATCTCAATTAAAGTCAAGCGGTAGTCAAGCAATATTTCTTCACTTCTTCCTTCTATTTTTAATTGCTTAGAAAAATCATCTATTAATTCCACATGAATTTGAATAACTTGCGGTACTGGAAGGTTACTAGAAAAAACTTTATCTGTAAATTGCTCAATTTCAATTCTAACGCCCGAATTTGTGAAATAGCTTAAAACAATCTGCTGATAATCTTGCTTTAATTCTTGCAAAAATTTATTTTGCTTTTCTAAGGGCATTTGCTGAAATACTGCTTGTTTCTGTCCATTTTGATAACTAATACTCTCCATGAATTTTTATTAAAGAATACTAAATATAGTTGTAATAATTTAATATTTTGATTGAAGCTGATTGCTAGGGAAAACTTAAGAAATTATTAATATGTAAATACTAAGTTGTGGGAAGATTTCTAGAGATAAAATACAAATAGTCCGTTATCAAGCAGCCTCAAAAAAATATGTCAATTCCCAAGCTTAGGGTTGTCAAAGATCGAGTCAACAAGACATCGTATTTTATTATAATTGCTAAATGCGATCGCCCTAAAAGCTGTTCGATCGGCAACTAACTATAAAATACCGCAACCTGTGAAATGGAAGTTGTCATTAAAACGGTAGCAATTACTATACCAGAAGGCGAAAAACCTACGTGTCACCTTTAGCGATGATTCCCGACACTGCACAATGTTAATGCCGACCCCTAGACTCAGAAGTTTGCTGGCGCTCGTGCCTTGGTGCGAGGAAAAAACAGCCCTAGCAGCAGTGTTAGAGATATTAGCAGCCAAGAAATGCGATCGCCTAGTTGTAGTCAATACCCAGCAGCAACCGCTAGGCAAAATCGATCTAACTAGGCTTAATCTCTACTTAGGCAATGTGTCCGCAGCTAAAAAACAACGCCTGTTACTCTCCGCACTCAAAAGCAATCCTAGCCTCGTAGAACCCTTAGCACCATTACCTGGAGATTGGAGCCTAGCACAACTCAAATCACACTTACAGCAAAATGCTTCTAGCACTTGGGAATGGGCAGTAGTAGATAGCGTTGGTAAATATGTAGGGTTAGTAAATAGTTCGCAGTTATGGCAATATTGTGCATCGTCGTCCACGATAGAAAATGACACTGTTACCCAACTAGCCCTAGACTTATTAATTGAAATAGTAGAAAAGTTGCCTTGGGCAGTAGTTTTACAGACAGACACCGGAGAAGCGATCGCCCAATCAACAAACTGGCAAGAACACTTCGGCTTGTGGAGTGATTCAGTAGCCGTCCGCCAAGAAATAGAAGAACTTTTAACCACAACGCCAAACAAAAGTACGCCAACAGATCGGCAAATAGACACCCCGTCAACTCCAGAAAATATACCCAGCGACGAGGCTAGTTTTAGTCGCTGTCAGTTGGGAGCAAAACCAGGTACTTGCGTTTGTATTTGTCCTACACCCGATGGGCAAGAAAAAGTATGGGAATTTGTCAAAATTTCCCTTGATATTTCTTCCCAAGACCTATGGCTATTGGTAGCCAACGACATTAGCTATCAACAGCAATTAGCCTTGGAACTGGCTGCCAAAAACGCCGAGCTAATTCAATTGAACCGCCTTAAAGACGAATTTTTAGCTTGTATTAGTCACGAATTAAAAACCCCTATTACGGCAGTAATGGGGTTATCAACTTTATTAAAAGATCGAGCTTTAGGGCAACTAAACGATCGCCAAGAGCGCTACGCTCGACTAATTCATCAAAGCGGTCGTCATTTGCTGGCAGTGGTGAACGATATCCTCGATCTGACACGGATGGAGACAGGACAGCTAAAACTTAATCTAGAACCCGTCCAAATTCGCACTATTTGCGATCGCGCTGTCGAGCAAGTAAAAGCAATGTCTTTTAAAGCTAATAGCCATTACGAAACCCCCGCAGAAGTAGCAGAGCATCGATTTACTTTAGAAATTGCCCCAGACATTGATATTTTCATCGCCGATGAATTGCGCTTGCGCCAGATGCTAGTCAATATGCTGAGTAACGCCTACAAATTTACCGAACCTGGCGGCGAAGTCGGCTTGCAGGTAAATAGATGGGAAGGCTGGATTGCTTTTACAGTATGGGATACAGGTATTGGAATAGCCGAACAGCAACAGCACTTAATTTTTCAAAAATTTCAGCAACTAGAAAATCCTCTAATTCGGCAGTTTGAGGGCGCAGGATTGGGACTTGTGCTAACAAGAGCTTTGGCTCGTTTGCATGGCGGAGATGTAACTTTTTTATCCAAACACGGCATTGGTAGCTCCTTTACTTTGCTCTTACCTCCTAGCCCCCCTCAAAAAAGCATCGCCGACGAGGAGATTAGTAGAAATTATCCTACGCCCGGACAAACCCCAACTTCGCTGTTGCCAACGCCCCCCACTTCTATGACTCCCTTATCGCTTAAAGATGGACGAGTTAAGGCAACACCCCCATCGCCGCTTCAATTGCGCCCCACCCCATTGATATTAGTAGTAGAGGCTGCACCCCAATTTGTCGAAAATCTGAGCGAACAACTAAACACTCTAGGTTATCGGGTTGTCGTTGCTCGTTCGGGAACCGAAGCCCTAGAAAAGTCACGGAGATTGCAGCCTGGATCTATATTTCTTAATCCAGTTTTACCCATGCTTTCTGGTTGGGATGTACTCACGCTGCTCAAAGCCGATGTAGCGACGAGCCAAATTCCCGTAATTGTGACGGCAACGGGCGCGGAAAGAGAGCAAGCATTTTTAAATCAGGCAGATGAATTTATTAGCCTCCCGATTCAAAACCAGAACTTGCAGCAAATTTTGAATCGTTTTTGCTCGATAACTCCAATTTTTCCGGCAGAAAGTAGCGATCACCCTCGATGCCAATTATTAACAGTTTTGTGGTTGGTTACTCCTTTTGAATCTTCGTTATTGACTTCTAGTTTGTTGCAACTTCATCACCGCGTTGTCGAAGCCGATGACTTAGAACAAGCAGAGTTGTTAGCTCGCATTTGGCAGCCAAATGTAGTTGTGATCGACGGTGCAATTGTGGAGCCTCTTGCTTATGTCCAACAACTTAGCAAATACCCCAAGTTGAAACGCCTACCTTTAGTAACGTTGAATGCGGCAACTACTCACGCCGTCAACCAAGTACCGGGGTTGATAGTGTTTCCTTGCCTGACTACAGATCGAGATTTGACTCTCAATTCTTTGCTAGCAGTATTGCAAGTAGCGGCGGGGATTAGTTGGCAACCTAGCTTATTAATAGTTGATATTGGGAACTTGCCTGATTTACAACAGCAGTCAGAAGTTAAAGATACTGAGCCTGCTACTAAAAACGAATGGTTTCAAGCTTTGGTTCAGTACCTCCAAACGGCTGGATTTAAAACAACTATGAGTCAGTCGTGGGCAGATGTGATGCCCCAAATTAGAGCTTCTAGCGTAGATGTTATGCTAATTAGTTTAGGCAATCAACCTTTTTCCACTCAAGCGGTGCAGGCACTTAAAGCTTTGAGTGAGGAAGAAAATTTACCCCCAATTTTAATTTTAGATCGGCTAAATCAAGATAATGTCAAACCGCAGTCTGTTCGGCTGCGCCAGCAAGTAGAGGTTAGCTACAACGCCTCCGCGCCAAGTTTTAATTCTGAATCCGTTGATTTGGACAGTATTTTAAATGCGATCGCAACTTGCATTTTGCCACCTTCCCTATCGATGGAGGAACTATTAAATTACATTCACAGAGCCTTGATTGCTAAGGAACATAGCCAAGTTATTTAGCAACTCGGATCAATCGATAAGCTCCGGTTTCTCCCAATTGCTGAACTCTGAGCGTTGGATCTAAGTTAACTAGCTTTTTGGGTTGGGCTAAAACCAAGGCGGAAAAGGAGGCAGATTTTGACTTTAGAAGCTTTTGCACGTAATCTATTCCCGCATTAGTTTCTTTGATGTAGGTTACAGGCAATTGGCTGTAAAATACTACGCTCGGCTTCTTGAAGCCAATCATTACCAGTTCTTCATTAGGTCCGTGGGCTGCCGCCGCGATCGCCGATAATTCTTTTAAGGGTACTTGTCTTGCTTCATCGATCAAAAAAGAGGCAGGCATCATCACCAAAATCACAAAGGCGATAAACGCAGCTAAGTTTAATTTCAGCAACCATTGCCCTTGACGGCGTAAAAGTAAAGCTGCTCCCCCAATTCCAGCGATCGCCCAGATTATGCCAGCAATAACTGGTAAACCCGATTGTTGAACCAGTTGGCGTAAATTGGGAATAGCCGGATCGACACCTACTAAGCTGGGGGCTAAAAACATTGCCAGTGCGAGAATTAATCCTAAACCTACATTCAACCAACGGCTAATATAAAAAAATCTGCGGTATTTCCAACTAGGCTGATAAGGAATTGGTTCGCTCCAAGGCAACATTACCAATAGAGCCGAGGCTGGCATCAAAGGCAATACATAGCTGGGCAACTTGGTAACGGCAATAGTGAAAAAGCAAAAAATACCCAAAAACCAAAACAAAGCAAATAAACTCAATTGATAAGGGCGTTCTTGTTGTTGCCAATGCGATCGCGCTTGTAACTTGATTTTGGCAGCCGCCACAGGTAAATAAATTGACCAAGGCGCAAAACCAAGCAATACCACCACAAAGTAATAGTACCAAGGAGCCGCGTGATGATTGACAACCCCTGTAAAGCGTTCGAGATTGTGATAGCCAAAAAATGAATTGATATAAGCGCTGCCATTGCGGGCAATAACTAGCCCAAACCAAGGCAAAGAAATCGCACTAATTATCAAGCCACCTAATAGCGGGCGCATTTCCCCCAAAACTTCTCGCACGCGACCTAAATAAAATAGAAATGAGCCAATAATTAAACCAGGCAATACAATTCCTACAGGTCCTTTAGTCAATATTGCCGCCGCAATTAAAACATAAAAAGCCAAATACCAACGCAGTTTTATTTTTGGCAAAGAAGTCGCATAACCGCAAAACCAACACAGCAGCGCCGAACCCATACACCCTGTTAGCAACATATCAGACACCCCCGTCCGCGCCCAAACAATTGTTTCGGGATTTAGCGCCATCAAAGCCGCGCCTAGGGATGCACTCAGCCAGTAGCGACGGCGTTCAAACTGCACCATAGGAGCAGCAGTATGCAATCCAAATAACCAAATAGTATAAAAACCCAAACTTATGAGACTCATTGCCGCTAGTGCCGAAGGCAGGCGCACCGCCCATTCATTCACCCCGACAACGTGATAAAAAAGCGTCATTAACCAGTAAATCAGTGGTGGCTTGTCAAAACGAGTCTCGCCATTGAAAAATGGTGTAATCCAATTCCCCGTCACCTTCATTTGCCTAGCGGCTTCAGCAAATAACGGCTCTGTTTCGTCAATTAGACTAATACTCCCCAAATGCCAAAAGAAAGCTACCCAGCCTACGAACAGCAGCCACAAAATAGCTAAAATTAAGGCTTGGCGAGGACGATTTGCAGTGTTGTTTAGCCAACCAACCAGAGGACGATTCAGAGGTTTTTTCATGCAACCAGTGCGAATAATTAGCGATCGCGGGCAGTATATCAGCTTTTTCCTACCCTTATTATTGGCTCAACCCCTATTGCAGTGTTAATTGCCATCTTGAGAGTTTTGCGTCCCAAATTGGGGCATCGCTCTCACCAACTACAAAAGGACCCCAATACTGACCTGAGCCATCTTGAGCAAAGGCAACTAAAATGTCTCCTTTTTCTAGCTTAAAGTTCCCTTCGGGCAAAGAAAGAACTAACCCTTCCTTGCTGCCTTCTTGAGGAGCAAAATCCCAGTGCGCTGGTTCTACCGCTTTTTTACCTCTTGCCAGTAGCGCCACTCGTACAGGTAAGTCGGTTTGATTGCTTAGTATCAAAGCCCCAGGAACTCCTGCCATTTTAGTAGCAGGTCGCGCAATTTGATTGATTGCCGGGGTAGCAGACGGTACAGGAGTTACTGTCTCCGGCGACGCTTTAACTTGAGGTTCAATCGATACGCTAAATTGCATTGCCCCTACAACCAACACTACCAATCCAAATAAAGAAGCAATCATGACGGCTGGGTATGCCGACGACTTAGCCTTCATAGTTTTATAAATATCCAGTTTTTTTATGCTTACCATGCTTGTCAATCTCTAACTCTATTATCTATTGGTATTTAAAAAAATAACGTCTTAAGGACTACTGCCATAGGCTAAAGCTTGTACGATATCTTTAGTAGGAGCCTATTGTCAGATTGCAATCTGTCACACTTGCAAGGGGGCTAATTCTAGCTATGCAAAATACTCGTCTCAACAATTTATTTGATGCTATCGGCGGGCAGTTGGGCAAATGGCTATTGAACCCTTGGCGGCGACTATCCATACTGACGATTAGTTTGCTGTTTGGCTTTTTTTTAGGAACAGCAGTTTCTACAACGGCAGGACAATCAGCAGATTTGGATGTTATTGCGGCGGGACTTTTAGTAGCTTTAAGCGAGGTAGTAGATCGAATTTACTACCGTTACCGCCAAGGAGCCGCGAGAAGTTTCTGGGTAGAGTCTTTAAATGCGCTGAAAATTGGGCTTACCTACAGTTTATTTATTGAAGCGTTTAAACTGGGTTCTTGATTGCTCAAATTTTGTCCAGAAATGTCAAACTAGATGAACGAGCAAGCTGTTTAGAGGATGAGTTGCAAATTTCCTCGGTGGATAGCCGAGGGATGGACATTCCCCTTAAAGGTTGAATATCCTTTTGGGCGGGAGCGCCTGTAGCCCTTACCTTTGCAACTATTTTCTTAAAAAAAGTAATCGCTCTATTACATCTATTATTTTTGCGGTATCAAGCGCAATTGAATTAAACTTTATGGCAATGCGCGTTCTATCTGGAATTCAATCAACTGGCAATCTACATCTAGGCAATTATTTAGGAGCAATTCGTAACTGGGTGGAAGGGCAGAGTCAGTACGAAAATTATCTCTTCGTGGCAGATTTACACGCGATTACTGTACCGCACAACCCAGCAGAACTGTCAGCTAATACCTACACCCTTGCTGCTCTATATCTAGCTTGCGGTTTAGATTTAAACTACTCTACAATCTTTGTGCAATCTCATGTTTCTGCCCACAGCGAGTTGACATGGTTGTTTAACTGCATTACCCCGCTCAACTGGCTGGAAGATATGATCCAGTTCAAGGAGAAAGCAGTTAAGCAGGGAGAAAATGTTAGTGTTGGCTTGCTTGACTATCCAGTGCTGATGGCATCAGATATCTTGCTCTACCAGCCTGATAAAGTGCCTGTGGGCGAAGATCAAAAGCAGCACCTAGAGATTACCCGCGATATTGCTGCTCGGTTTAACTACCAATTTGCACGGGAAAATCCAGTTTTAAAGTTGCCTGATCCTTTAATTCGTAAAGAAGGGGCAAGGGTGATGAGTCTAACCGATGGTACGCGCAAAATGTCTAAGTCAGACCCCGCCGAAGGTAGCCGCATCAATTTACTAGATACTCCTGAGCAAATTCAACAAAAAATCAAACGCTGCAAAACCGATCCAGAACGGGGGCTAGTTTTCGATAATCCAGCACGTCCAGAGTGCCATAATTTACTAACGCTGTATATGCTACTATCTGGCAAAACTAAGCAAGCAGTAGCAGAGGAGTGTGCAGCTATGGGCTGGGGACAATTTAAGCCCCTACTAGCGGAAAGTGCGATCGCTGCCTTACAGCCAATTAGAGCAAAATATCAGGCAGTCATGGACGATAAGGGCTATTTGGAATCAGTGCTGCGCGATGGCAGGCAAAAAGCTGAAGCAATTGCCAATGATACCCTAAGTAAAGTTAAGGCGGCGTTGGGTTATTCTGTACCACTGTAGTTATTCAGGAGTGCGATCGCACTTTTTGAACCAATAGAAACTTAAGTATTTTGTTGTATTAGTTGTGAAAACAGAAACTAATAACTAACAATTAATAACCAAAAATTAACAAATGAGTAGCTTGTTCCGTACCGCCGTTAAAAACAATGAATTTTTAATTACTGCCGAGGTTGCGCCCCCAAAAGGTGGCGATCCTAGTCATATGCTGCAAATGGCACAAACTCTTAAAGGGCGAGTTCATGCAGTAAATATTACCGATGGCAGCCGGGCTGTATTGCGGATGTGTCCGGTAATTGCCTCGGTACTGTTGCTGCAACGGGGTATAGAACCGATTTGTCAGATGGCTTGCCGCGATCGCAACCGGATTGGGCTGCAAGCAGACTTAATGGGCGCTCATGCTCTTGGAGTGGGAAATATTTTAGCTTTAACTGGAGATCCAGTCAAAGCTGGGGATCATGTGGAAGCTAAAAGTGTATTTGACTTAGAATCAGTAAGGCTGTTGCAATTAGTAGGCAAGTTAAATACTGGTTTTGATTACAACAATGTCCCGCTTACTGATGGCGCAACCGATTTATTTGTCGGGGCAGCAGTAGATCCGCAATTGCCTAGTTGGTCGAGCTTGCAGCGTCGTTTTGAGCGCAAGCTAGAAGCTGGGGCGCAGTTTTTTCAAAGTCAGTTAATTACAGACTTTGAGCGGCTAGAAAAATTCATGGATCAAATTGCTGCAAGTTCTAATAAACCAGTTTTGGCAGGTATTTTTTTACTTAAATCTGCTAAAAATGCCCAGTTTATCAATCGCTGCGTTCCTGGGGTAAATATTCCCCAAACTACAATCGATCGTTTGGCAACAGCTAAAGACCCCCTGCAAGAAGGAATTGCGATCGCTGCTGAGCAAGTACAGTTAGCAAAGCAAATCTGCCAGGGCATTCACATGATGGCGGTAAAACGAGAAGATTTGATCGCGCAAATATTAGATAAAGCCGAAATTGCTCCATTGTCAAATTAAGTTAATAAATATTTATAAAGGTAAAAATGAAAGTAGCAATTTCTGGTGCAACCGGATTTGTGGGCAGTCGTTTGGTAGAGCGATTGCACCTACAAGGGCATCACATACTGGTATTGACCCGTAACGTCAATTCTGCTCAAAAGACATTCCCTAGCGCCAAGTTTCCTAACGTAGAAGTGGTTTCTTACACGCCCACTGAGTCGGGTGATTGGCAGCAAGCCATATCAGGCTGCAACGGTGTAGTCAACCTAGCGGGGGAACCCATTGCCGAAGGACGATGGACGGCAGCCCGCAAGCAAGAAATTTTGCATAGCCGGAAATTGGGAACGCAAAAAATTGTGGAAGCGATCGCCCAGGCAAATCCCAAACCCCAAGTATTAGTTAATGCTTCAGCTATTGGCTATTACGGTACTAGCGAAAGCGCGACTTTTGACGAAACTAGCGCCGCAGGGAGGGATTTTTTGGCTCAAGTTTGCCTAGATTGGGAAGCAGAAGCCCAAAAAGTTGTGACGGCGGGAGTCAGGCTAGTAATTATCCGCTTGGGCATTGTTTTAGGCAAAGGTGGGGCTTTAGATAAGATGGTGACACCTTTTAAACTATTTGCTGGCGGACCAATTGGTACAGGCAGGCAGTGGTTTTCTTGGATTCACCGCGACGACTTGGTAAATTTAATTATTCAAGCACTTACACGCCCTGACATTAGCGGCGTACTCAATGGTACGGCTCCCAACCCCGTGCGGATGAATGAACTATCTCAAACTATGGGGCAAGTTATGAATCGTCCTTCTTGGTTGCCTGTACCGGGTTTAGCCATAGAGGCGTTGCTTGGCGATGGAGCGATCGTTGTTTTAGAAGGGCAGCAGGTTTTACCCCAGCGTCCTTTGAGCTACAGCTTTGACTATCAATATCCCACGCTTTCTGAAGCACTTAAAAATATATTAGGCAACGGATGAATAGTTGCTAGTACCAAGAAAAAAACACGGGTAGCAAACTGATTGCTCCACCGCGTGTTGTTTATCACCCTTTTGGTAGTTAGAACTGAAAGATTTAGGCGTTGCCGCGACGAAGTTGAGTAATTTTACCCACCGCGCCACTAATAATCGTCCCTGCCATCAAAATTCCGATCGCTGGCGTAAATACTGGTGTCCAAAGTTTGTACCATAGGTCTAAACCTAGGGGCAATTTGAGCGCGTGACCAGCAGCAGCGATCGCTAACCAAAAAAAGGCGAACAATACTAGAAAAAAATCTGCTACTAAAGCTAAATTAATCCATTTAACAAAAATATTTTCTTGCTTAATTTGCTTAGTCATAAATCAACTCAATTTCTCCGCAACAGCATAAGACAGCTATTTGACTTCGTTTAAACCTCAAACAGCCATTTATTCACTCTTTCTAAGCTTTTCCAATCGGGTTTTCTCGCAAAACCATCAGCAATGCTTTGTTTTATTTCGGCGCGGACTTCATCATCAATCATAATTAGCTGCATTGCTAGATCGATGTGTTCGCGCACGCCCTTAGTGCCATTTTCTAACATCGCCAACGCTAGATTCACCCTTGATTGCGCGTCTTGGGGATTTAGTTTTACAGCCTTCTGGGCGGCTTTATAAGCGGGGTTGGGCTTGTTGTCTAGCATATACAGCCAAGCCAAGCACGCCCAAGCGGCGCTACTTTTAGGAGCGCGATCGCATACTTCCTTAAAAGCTGGAATTAGGTTAGCTACTTCTTCTCCAGCTTTGTAACGTTCTAAACTTTCTTCAAATAAAGAGCCAACTGTTTCGGTCATCGTTTCCAATCAACAAGGGGACAAGGGCGAGGCAGAAGCCCACAAAAATATCTTCTGCCTTTTGCACGTGGTTAAACACCAAAAGACTTACCACAGCCGCAGGTTTGTGCCGCATTGGGATTGGTAAATTGAAACCCGCCCCCAATTAAAGCATTGCTGTAATCAAGCATTAAACCATAAAGGTACAACAAACTTTTGGGGTCGCTGACAATTTTGAAGCCATCGTAATCAAACACTTCATCTTTTTCCCCAATATTACTTTCAGCTTCAAAATCCATCATGTAAGACATCCCCGAACAACCGCCTTGACGCACTCCTACGCGCAGACACAAAGCATTACCTTGTTGCTGTTGTAATGTTTGCAAGTGTTGTAAGGCAGCTTGGCTAAGCTGAATCCCGCGTTGCCCAGATTGAACTGTAGAATTTGTCATAGTTAGGAACCTGCTTTAAGGTTAAAGTGAAGTAATAACAGCTTTTTAGTTTATTTTAGCGAGTTGTAGAGCTTTTAACTGTCCATAATGTTAGCTACTATCAGTATAAGGTGTGCTAGTTACAAGCCTAGCTTTATATTGCGGCGATTTTAGCTATTGTCAACAATCCTGTAGTTACAATTTCTAAAAGCTTGCCATCAAAAAATTGGTAGTCAATTTAGTTAAAAAGAGTGCAAATTGTGGAAAATATCAACAAGTAGGCGTTAATCTCAGTTAGAAGCGAGACTTTTACAAAAAAACTTGCGACTAAAAGCTTCCTCCCTCACACTTTTCGCATCGTCTCAGATGATTGGCTTGGTTTATGACAATGTCTTTAAATAGTTCTACCCGTCGTCGGTTGCAACAATTAAACCAGATTTCTAGTGTTTGGGAGGGCGATCGCCGCCCATTTTCACCGCCCTCATCGGAGTTAGAACCGAGCTTTGAATCCAAAGGTGAGTGCATTCTCTGGGTAGATGGTTCGCAAGGCGTTGTCCGGGCGATGGATGTGGTAGCCCAAGACACTGGACCAGAGGCAATTGTGCGGACGCTACTAAGGGCAATGGAGCATCCCAATAGCCCAGCTAAACCCGCCCGTCCCCAAAAAATTGTTGTCAGAAGTCGCGAAATTCAGTTTTTTTTACGCGGCGCTCTCCAAGAATTAGATATTGCCATCGATTATGTCCCTGATTTGCCGCTAATTGACGAACTGTACCGCAGCTTTCAAGATGTCGTTGACACCCAAACTCCCGACTTGCCACCGCAGTACGCCCAAGCCCTTAACCAAAAAGCTTTTGAAATTTGGCACAGCGCCCCTTGGGAACTTTTAGAAGAGCATCAAATCATCTCCATTGAATTAAACCAATGGGATATCGGCACTCTCTACGCTTCAGTAATGGGAATGTTGGGGATGGAGTACGGGATTTTGCTTTATCGTTCCCAAGAGTCGCTCAAGCAATTTCGAGCCAAGGTGTTGTTAGAAAATGAATCGCCAGGAAACTTAGAAGAAGCTTTTTTGAAGCAAGATTGCTTGTTTTTGACTTTTGATACTGATAGTGAAGACGAGGATGATGAAGATGAAGACGACGATGACATTATCGATTTGGCTGACTTGCCACTAGAGGAAATTCAACCATCTTTTGGAAATATTCACCCTTTAGAAGGTTTACGCTCGGTACTGTACGAAGAAGAAGCGATCGCGATGTATGTTGCCTTAGAAGGACTTAATCGCTTTATTCGTGACGAACGCGATCGCTTGTCGGAGGAAATAACCCCCCTCAAGCATAAATATAAAATTACTGTGCCGCCAACGGAAGCAAAAACTAAAGAAAAGCCAATTGCTGTCACTGTTGCTACTATGCCCCAACTCACCGCCGAACTAGAGGCGATGAGTTTTGAAAGTGACGATCTAGACGAAGTGCCGATGTTTCAGTCTTTGCGAGATGACTTGATTCCAGAGGACTCTTTTTTAAGCTTGGGTGTCGTGTCTTGGGAAATGGTTGATTATCTCCGCAAAGGAGCAATTCATCACCAACAATTGGGACAGCCTACCCAAGCAGGAGATGGATTGCCAGTAATTTTAATTCAAACCTCCCGCCCCAAAGCAATGACCATAATTAATACTATTCAACAAGCGGGAGGAATTAAAGGTATTGGTTTTAATCCTGGGGCAGATCCTTTTGAAGGGGAAAGTTACGATTTAGGAGTCTTAAAAACTGAAAACAGCGAAATGTTTTTGTTTGGTGAGTTTTTAGACCAAGATCCAGTTCATATCGCCGCCCGAAAAAAGTGGGACGAGCGGTGTAAACATACGCGCGGTTATTGCGGTTTGATTATTGCTAGGGGGTTGATGGGTGCTTCGCGGGGACAACCGCATCTAAAAGATATGATGGCGCTATTTGTTGGGCAAAGTCTCTCGCCTAAAGAGTTAGGTATTGGTACGCTGCAACTAATGCCTCAATTTGAATAAATTAGAGTTTGAGCAAAACTTCTGGCAAACGCTCAATCACGCCCTTGAAGGGTTGAATGTCGTTTAATCCCCGCGCCAGTATTAACGCACCTTGAATTTGAATAATGGCATCTTTAGCCCGATATTGTGCTGTTTTTTCGTCTAAGCCAGCATCTCGCAAAACCTCAGCTAAAGTATCAATCCAAAGCCTTAATGCTCTCTGAATTTGCTCGTGAAATATATCGTTATCTCCCAATACCAGCACCGCTAATATACAAGGCTTCTGACCGCAACTATAAAGCTCGTTTACTTGTTTTGTCATTTCCCTAATTCTCAGCGCTGGTTGACGCTCTTTGTCGCGCAATGGGGCAATAATATTTGCTGTCATCCAATCGTTGGTGTAATTGAGAACTGCGGCAGCAATTTCCTCTTTACCTCTAGGGAAATGATGATAGAGACTTGCTTTACCTAAGCCTGTAGCTTCAGAAAGCCGCGTTAAAGTTGCCCCTTCATAACCGTAGCGTCGAAATACAGTTAATAATTGAGCGATTGTTTCGTCTTTAACCATTGATATAGGGGTAATAGTTCCTTGCTATTTTACCGAACGTTTGATAGGGTATCTTTAGACCGAACGTTCGGTCTAAAGATACTTTTTTAGAGGAACAATGCTGAAGCTGTACGACTTAACTTTATCGGGAAATTGCTATAAAGTTCGGCTGATGTTGTCGCTACTAGGATTAGAGCATGAACTTGTACCTGTTAATTTACAAGCAGGGGAACATAAGTCCAGCGCTTTTTTGCAACTAAACCCGCTTGGGCAAGTACCAGTTCTCATAGATGGCGATGTAGTAATTCGAGATTCCCAAGCAATTTTGGTATATTTGGCGCGGCGCTACGGTGGCGAAGATTGGCTACCTATAGAAGCAGAAGCAATGGCTAAAGTTGGGCAATGGTTATCGACAGCAGCAAATGAAATTCAACAAGGTATTGCTGCTGCTAGACTGCATTTTATATTCAAAGCCAAAATAGATTTAGACTTAGCTCAAAGCAAAGCCTACAAAATTCTACAAGTTATCGACGAACACTTGCAAGGGCAAAATTGGTTAGAAGGAGATCGCCCAACAATTGCAGATATTGCTTGTTTTCCTTACATTGCCTTAGCCGCCGATGGCAAAATTGTCTTAGAAGAATATCCCAATGTAATTGCCTGGATTAACCGCATCAAGCAGCTTCCTGGTTATGTAGGGATGCCAGGTTTGTAAGTTATTTGAGCAAAGCTAATGATTTATCATTCAGGAGAACTTGCAGTTCAAGCGCTTGTAGGGGTTCAAGCAGAAGCAGCAATTTTAGCCCAAAAAATGGGTGGCGCAATTATCAAACCAGCCGCTAAAGAATTTTTAGCAAGTCAAAGATTAGCGATCGCAAGTACGATTGATTCTAGCGATCGCGTTTGGGCTTCTCTATTTACAGGCGAACCGGGGTTTTTGCAAGCAATAACCGAACAAATAGTCACAATTGATGCGGCATTAATTGACGAAGATCCATTGAAGGACAATTTACAATCTAGCGATGAAATCGGTTTACTAGCGATTGATTTAGCTACTCGCAGGCGCTTAAGAGTCAACGGGAAAGCTAAAGTGCGGGATAAAAGTAAAATTTATTTGCATACTCAGCAAGTCTATTTCAATTGTCCTCAGTACATCCAAAAGCGCGAGGTTAAAACTACTCCCAATCGAGGTAAATTTAGCATCCAAATCGACACAACGCTATCGCCTCAGCAGCAGCAATTTATTCAACAAGCCGACACATTCTTTATCGCAAGTTATCATCCTCAAAGCGGTGCGGATGCTTCCCATCGTGGCGGTTATCCTGGTTTTGTCCAAGTTTTGCAGCCAGATAAGTTAGTTTTTCCTGATTACGCTGGCAATAATATGTTTAATACTTTAGGCAATTTGGTCGAAAATCCGCAAGCTGGATTATTATTTATTGATTTTGAAACTGGAGACACGCTTCAGCTTACCGGAACCTGTGCGATCGCTTGGGATAGTAAAAAAGCTCTAGAATTTGCTGGAGCTAAGAGTTTGGTAGAGTTTCAAATTGAAAGCGCGATCGCACTTTCTTCTCCCACTTCCTTACAATGGCAGTTTAAAGAATATTCTCCTTATTTACCTGTGAAAACAAAACCGCTAACAGATTAAAATATGTAAAGAATGCGAGAAGGATACAAAAACTAGATGCGCGTTGCGATCGTTGGGGCGGGACTGGCTGGGCTGGCAACTGCTGTAGAATTAGCAGATGCGGGTTGGGAAGTAGAAATTTTTGAATCCCGTCCTTTTGTTGGCGGCAAAGTTGGTAGTTGGGTAGATGCGGATGGCAATCATTTAGAGATGGGTTTGCACGTCTTTTTTGGCTGCTACTATCAGTTATTTGACTTAATGAAAAAAGTAGGGGCGCTAGACAACTTGCGCTTAAAGCAACATACCCATACTTTTATTAATGAAGGCGGACGGATTGGCGAATTAGATTTTCGCTTTCTTACAGGCGCGCCATTCAATGGATTAAAGGCATTTTTTACTACTTCACAACTGTCGTTACTAGACAAAGCCCAAAATGCGATCGCCCTTGGTACAAGCCCCATAGTCCGAGGCTTGGTAGACTTTGAAGGCGCAATGAAAACTATCCGCAGCCTTGACAAAGTTAGCTTTGCTGACTGGTTTCGCCGCCAAGGGGGTAGCGATGGCAGTATCAAACGGATGTGGAACCCCATTGCTTACGCATTAGGTTTTATTGACTGCGAACATATGTCCGCGCGCTGTATGTTGACAATATTTCAACTATTTGCCGCCCGAACCGAAGCTTCGGTATTGCGAATGCTAGAAGGTTCGCCCTCCGAATACTTACATAAACCAATAATTGAATACTTAGAAGCTAGAGGCGAAAAAATCCACACTCGCCGCCGCGTTAGAGAAATTCAGTTTACGGGTGTTGGGAAAAAAACGCGAGTTACAGGCTTAATAGTTGCTAATGGAGAAACGGAAAAAAAAATTACCGCCGATGCTTACGTATGCGCCTGCGATGTACCAGGAATTCAAAAAGTATTACCCCAAGCATGGCGATCGTGGTCAGAATTTGACAACATTTATAAATTAGATGCCGTACCCGTTGCCACGGTACAGTTAAGATTTGATGGCTGGGTAACAGAGTTGCAAGATCCTGCCGAACGCACTCAATTAGACCATGCTGCCGGGATAGATAATTTGTTGTATACGGCGGATGCTGACTTTTCTTGTTTTGCAGATATGGCGCTAACTAGCCCCAGTGACTACTATCTTCCCGGACAAGGCTCGTTAATGCAACTGGTACTAACCCCAGGAGATCCATTTATCAAACAAAGTAACGAAGAAATTGCCCAGCACGTTCTCAAACAAGTCCATGCCTTATTCCCCTCATCGCGGGAATTGAATATGACTTGGTATAGCGTCGTCAAACTTGCCCAGTCACTGTATCGCGAAGCCCCTGGCATGGACAAATATCGTCCAGCGCAAAAAACACCTGTAAATAATTTCTTTCTGGCAGGGAGTTATACTCAGCAAGACTATATCGATAGCATGGAAGGAGCAACACTTTCCGGTCGTCAGGCGGCTAAGGCAATTTTGGCTAGTGTAGAAGAAATAGAAAATAGACAGCAGTTATCTACTGTAGCGTAGCCCAAAACATAATAGAGGAAAACTAGATGGCTGATTGGTTAGAGCATAGCGTACAGGTTGAAGTAGATGCTCCTATAGATGTAGTTTGGCAGCTATGGGCTGATTTGGAACAAATGCCTTTATGGATGAAATGGATTGATTCGGTAAAGGTTTTACCCAACGATCCTCAACTATCTCGCTGGAAGCTGAAAACAGGTAGCTTAGAATTTAGCTGGCTGTCACGCATCACAAAAATTGTTCCCAATCAAATTATTGAGTGGGAGTCAGTGGATGGTTTACCCAATCGTGGTGCTATTCGCTTTTACGATCGCCACAATAATAGCAGTATTGTCAAACTCTCTATTGCCTATGCCATTCCTGGTATTTTGGGCAAAATTATGGATGGTCTATTTTTAGGCAAAGCCGTAGAATCAAGTCTTAAGGGAGATTTAGAACGGTTCCGCGATTACGCCATGCAAGCAAAATCTCAAAAAGTTGAGACGCATCCATACTAAACGTTACTTTTAATAAATTTTAACTTTGCCTCAGCAAGATTGTTGTCTACTGAGGCAATATTATTTCCTAGTATAGTTTAAGACTTATATAACGCTGTAATATATAACACAAGCAAAAATTTTTGCTTGCAAAATGGGCAATTGAGGATAAGATTTTTGAAATTTAGGGTCAGAAAAATCTCGGTGAAGTCCTAACCATTCCTCACTAATTGTTACCAATCCTCCACTAGACAGATTTCGATGAAAGGCTAAAAGGACACAATAGTTTTATTAAGATTTATAAAACTATTTCATGTCTTTCGCTCGTAAAAAATTAAAAAAGTGCTATGGGAGATGAGCGCTTAGAGTTATTTGTGGATTTAGCAAATAACTTACCTCAGAAGTCTCCAGTGCTTCTAGTTCCGACACCACCTTTATTTCAATGCGAAGTTTGCGTTATTGTCCCTGTTCGCAACGAAGCGGGAACCCTAGAAGCCACTCTTAGCGCTCTCACCTACCAAATCGACTTAGATGGACAGCGATTTGATTTACAGCGCTACGAAGTTATTTTGTTAGCAAATAACTGTAGCGACAATTCCGCCAAAGTTGCCCGTCATTTTGCTAGACTGCACCCCCAACTAGTCTTGCACGTAGTTGAAATAACCCTACCTCTGGCGGAGGCATACATTGGTAGAGGGCGGCAAATCTTGATGGATGAAGCTTATTATCGTTTGGCTTACTTAGGACGCAAACAAGGCATAATTGCCTCCACAGATGGCGATTCGCAAGTTACACCAACTTGGATTGCTGCAAATGCCGCCGAAATTGCGGCGGGTGCAGATGCGGTAGGTGGGAGAATTTATACAACTAAAAGCGATCATAATACCTTAAATCTTTACGCCAAAACTTGCTACCTGCGCGAAGTGGGCTACCGTTCATTAAATTGCCGAATTAGAATCATATATCAATCCTGACCCTTACGATCGCTTCCCGCGTCACTATCAACATTACGGTGCAAGCCTCGCTGTCACTGCCCAGATGTACAAACAGGCGGGAGGCTTACCCGCCGTGAGGACCCCAGAAGATGTAGCTTTTTACCAAGCTTTATTACGGGTAAATGCGCGTTTTCGCCATAGCCCTTTAGTAAGAATTGAATCAATGGACATTGAGGGGAGTTGACGAGCAAGCATTTTTAGTAGAACCTGTAAAAGCGATCGCCATTCGTTTGCAAGTACGTTACCAATTGCAGATACTTTGGTCGGGCATTTTAGACGGTTATCAACCAGATATTACTGATATAGCCCAAATAGCCGCCGATTTGGGTGTAAATATTGAGTGGTTAGCGCAAGAATTGACGCAACCTTATACTTTCGGGTTATTGTTTGAACGTATCGAGCAACGCCAGCAACAAGAAAGGATTTGGGCGCAGCATTGGCAAAGGGTAGAAATTAGACAAGCAATAGCAGAATTACGTTTGTACTTAGATAAGTTGCGTAAAAAGTGCGATCGCACCTACGCCGTTAAGTTTCCTAATTCTCCACAGAATTTTGCTAATGTGCGGGCTGAGGTCTTAACTCCTTCCTAACAGTACAATTGACACTAGACAGGTCAATTTGTTAGGTGTCTGCAATGACTGCAATTACTCTTAACCTCAAGCCTTTTGTAGAACTAAGTGATGACCAGTTTTACCAGCTATGCCTAAACCATCGGGAATTAAAATTTGAACGTACATCCCAAGGGGAGCTAGTCATTATGCCACCAGTGGGAGGAGTTGGAGGAAGCCAGGAAGCTGACTTAATAGCAGATTTAGTATATTGGAACAGACAAACCCAACTTGGTAAAGTTTTTAGTTCTTCAACTTGCTTCAAACTCCCTAATGGAGCGAATCGCTCTCCCGATGCAGCCTGGATTGCCAAAGAAAACTGGGAGCGACTTACAACTGAGCAACAGCAGAAGTTTCCGCCAATTTGTCCCGATTTTGCGATTGAATTGCGATCGCCAAGCGATGCCCTTGCACCATTACAGCAAAAAATGCAGGAGTATCTTAGTAATAGGTTTGCGTTTGGGGTGGTTAATTAACCCTCAAGACCGACAAGTAGAGGTCTATATAGCTAATCAATCTAAGCAAATTTGCGATCGCCCTCAACAGATTGATGGAGCAGATGTTCTACCAGGTTTTGTACTTAATCTCTCTACTCTGTGGGACTAAACATATCAATCTAGTAGCCAGTTAAATAAGTCTCCGACTGTGAGATAAAAATCATTGGCAAATTCAGGCACAGGTAGACGTGTATCGAATCGATCGAAAACTTTTGTTGGGCGATCTGGCAAATAGACAAACACCGACTGCTCTCGAGGATCTATCAACCAACCCATTGAGGAGTGATAATTGAGACAATGGAGAATATTTTGATAGGGCATTAATTATGTGGGATGCTATGGTGAGAAGGCGATCTTCAACTTGAACAACTCTATGGACTGTCCTCTGTGTGGTCACGGCTCTAGCTCATAAACATGGCAAGATGCCCAATGGTCATCAACGCTACTTGTGTCCTGCTTGCAGCCAGACATTCTCAGAAAACTTTGACAGTTTGTCCTATCGCCGTCATGTCAGTCCTGAACAAATCCGCCAAGTGCTGCAAGCCCCAAGTGTTGGGAGTAGTTTGCGAGGTATTAGTCGAATAACCGGGCTTGCCTATAATACTGTTGTTAGCATTGTTCGTGCTGCCAGCCAAAAAGCACAATTAGTACACAATGCCGAAGTCCAAGCAGGACAAACCGAGGAGGTGAGTGCGGATGAGTTGTGGTCTTTTGTCGCAAAAAACAGAAGCAGTGCCTTCCCGATGAGTTAGTGATGGGAAATTGTTGGATTGGTGTGAGTCTTGCTGACTCCAGTGGGCTGATTTTGGCAGCACGAGTCGGAAAACATACTGACGCATTAATCGAAGCATTAGTGGTGAGTAGTGAAGGAAAAACAGCGTGCAAACGGTTCAATACTGATGATTGGGGTGGCTAACGAGTATTAGCGCCTGAGATTACCCATTACATTGGCTCTGGCAGGACGCAAAGGTTAGAGAGAACCAATGGCATTGTGAGGCAACAAACGGCATTGTGGCATCGCAGACAGAACAAGTTTGGCAAGGTCTGGGAGCAAACCAAGGTAACGACGCGGTTAGTGGTGAGTTATTTCAACTGGATTTGGCAGCATAGTCGATTGAAGACGACCGCAGCTTTGGGCGGGCAGGATTAACGCGACAGTCTTGGACTTGGCATGATCTCGTCACCTATCCCACTTTAATTTGACGCACTACCCTTTCGTCACTGCAACGCCAAAGAAACAGCTAAAGACCTAGATCTCTGGGTCAATGAACGGCTGTTTCGCTGGCTGCAAAAGCGACAACGAATACGCCGCCGCTCAAGATCGTCTCCCTATATAAGC